>NZ_LPDI01000101.1:0-252908 GCF_001528895.1 Burkholderia sp. MSMB1078WGS
CGCGGCGTTCACGACATCCTGATTGCCGTCACTGACGGGCTCAAGGGCATGCCCGAAGCGCTGGCCGCCGTATTCCCCGCCACCACGCTGCAGACCTGCATCGTCCACCTCATCCGCAACAGCCTCGATTACGCCAGTTGGAAAGACCGCCGGGGACTGGCCGCGGCGATCAAACCGATCTACGCCGCGCCCAGCGCGGAAGCCGCTCAGGCCGAACTCGATGCGTTTGCGGATGGGCCGTGGGGCCAGAAATTCCCGACTGTCAGTAGCGCGTGGCGCAACGCCTGGGATCGCGTGATCCCGTTCTTTGCGTTCCCTCCGGGTGTGCGCAAGATCATCTACACGACGAACGCGATTGAAAATATCAACTCGCAGCTGCGCAAGATCATCAAGACCCGTGGCCACTTCCCGAGCGACGAGGCCGCGACCAAACTCATCTGGCTGGCCTTGCGCAACATCACCGCGAATTGGGGAAGTGCCGCGCATGACTGGAAGACGGCCATGAACCAGTTCGCTATCCTTTACGCAGATCGATTCGTTCGGCCTTCCGTGTAATTACTCAACCTGCCTTGAACACGGAAATCCTGACACCCCCGCGGTCACTTTTCTTTGTCTTGCCAAAGAAAAGTAACCAAAAGAAAGGCGCTCGAAATCGCATGACTTCCCGGTGCCATGGCCAGCAGAGTGGTCCGCACAAAAGTGTCCGCGCCAGTCAGAACAACGGAGTGGTTCGAGCAATGGTTCTGACACCTCTCACTACCCAACAGAGCGGTATACCCTCCGCTAGCTCCATCCTCGCTACGCTCGGCTGCAAGGTACTTCAGGGCGTGCGGTTGCGTTCGCGCTTCTCCACGAACTGTCAGTGCCGGCACTCTTCCCGCTCTCGGCATTTATATGACCAGGTCATTTGACTATCGGTGTCTCCGATAGCACGTGTTTGCGGCCCCCATTTTCTCGCAAGGCTTTCCTGCGTATCGAAAATACAGTGGGTCCCTGCTGAGGACGGGCAATGTCGGCATGGTGGGGATGGACCTGTCGGCCGAGCGAAGCGAGGACGGAGCTAGCGGAGGGTATACCGCTCTGTTGGGTAGTGAGAGGTGTCAGAACCATTGCTCGAACCACTCCGTTGTTCTGACTGGCGCGGACACTTTTGTGCGGACCACTCTGCTGGCCATGGCACCGGGAAGTCATGCGATTTCGAGCGCCTTTCTTTTGGTTACTTTTCTTTGGCAAGACAAAGAAAAGTGACCGCCGCCCCGCGCAGGGGCGACGCTAATGGACCGACACGATCACGGGCATTTCACGAAAACCGCAAGCAACCCGCCAACCGGCAAAAGCCCCAAAATACCGCCAAACGGCAGCTGCCCCTTCCCGAGAGGGGAAAAAAACCAAAACCTTCCGATAGAACCCGTCGCAATTCCGCAAGACGCTTGCGTCACCCTTACCTAAACTTGATCCTGTTGAACCCTCTTACGAAACCGAAAGGAACGACCATGACGACCTCGACCGTGACCCGCCAGACATTCGACGAAGTGATGGTGCCGGTATTTTCCCCCGCCCCGTTCGTGCCGGATCGCGCAGAGGGCTCCCGCGTGTGGGACACGGCCGGCCGTGAATACATCGATTTCGCGTGCGGCATCGCGGTGACGTCGCTGGGCCACGGCCACCCGGAACTGCTGAAGGTGCTCGACGAGCAAAGCCGCAAGCTCTGGCACATCGGCAACGGCTACACGAACGAGCCCGTGCTGCGCCTCGCGAAGCGCCTCGAATCGCTGACCTTCGCCGATCGCGCATTCTTCGCGAACTCGGGCGCGGAAGCGAACGAAGCCGCGCTGAAGCTCGCGCGCCGCGTCGCATTCGATCGCCACGGCGCCGACAAATTCGAAATCGTGTCGTTCGTCCAGTCGTTCCATGGCCGCACGTTCTTCACGGTCAGCGTCGGCGGCCAACCGAAATACTCGGAAGGCTTCGGCCCCGTGCCGGAAGGCATCAAGCACCTGCCGTTCAACGACATCGAAGCCGCGAAGGCCGCGATCGGCCCGAAAACCTGTGCCGTGATCGTCGAGCCGGTGCAGGGCGAGGGCGGCGTGATCCCGGCCGATCCGGCGTTCCTGAAGGCGCTGCGCGAAGCATGCGACGCCAACGACGCACTGCTGATCTTCGACGAAGTGCAAACGGGCGTGGGCCGTACGGGCCAGTTCTACGCTTACATGGACACGGGCGTCACGCCGGACATCCTCACGACCGCGAAAGCGCTCGGCAACGGCTTCCCGATCGGCGCGATGCTGACGACGAACGAACTGGCCGCGCACTTCAAGGTCGGCGTGCACGGCACGACGTACGGCGGCAACCCGCTCGCGTCGGCGATCGCGGACAAGGTTGTCGAACTGATCGGCGATCCGGCCCTGCTCGAAGGCGTGCGCGAACGCAGCGTGCGCCTGAAGGGCGCGCTCGAACGCATCAACGCGCGTTTCGGCATCTTCAAGGACGTCCGCGGCAAGGGCCTGCTGGTCGGCGCGGAACTCACCGCCGCATTCGACGGCCGCGCGAAGGACTTCGTCACCGCCGCCGCCGAGAACGGCCTGATCATGCTGATCGCCGGGCCGAACGTGCTGCGCTTCGTCCCGTCGCTGGTGATCCCGTTCGACCTGCTCGACGAAGGCATGAAGCGCTTCGAGAAGGCAGTCGAACAAGTGCTCGCCGCACAGGAAGCCACCGCGCGCTGATCGGCGCGCCCATCGCAGACAGGAACGACGATGCTATTTGTTCGCCCCGGCAAACTCACGGATCTCGATGCGCTCGCGCACATGGCGCGCACCGCGCAGCCGGTCCTGCACTCGCTGCCGCACGACCGCGCGGCGCTCGAAGCGCGTGTGGCGCTCTCCGAGGATTCGTTTCGCGCGGACGTCGACTTCGCCGGCGAGGAGTTCTATCTCTTCGTGCTCGAGGATTCGTCGACCGGCAAGCTGCTCGGCACGGCGAGCATCGTGGCCGCGGCCGGCTACTCGGAACCGTTCTACGCGTTCCGCAACGACGCACTGATCCACGCGTCGCGCGAGCTGCACGTGAATCGCAAGATCCACGCGCTCACGATGTCGCACGAGCTGACCGGCAAGAGCCGGCTCGCGGGCTTTTACGTCGATCCGTCGCTGCGCGGCGACGCGGCCGCGCATCTGATCTCGCGCGCCCGGATGATGTATATCGCCGCTAACCGTCGCCGCTTCACGCCGGAAGTCTTCACGCTGCTGCTCGGCGTGAGCGACGCCACGGGCGCGTCGCCGTTCTGGGAAGCGGTGGGCCGCAAGTTCTTCGGCCGCGACTTCACCGACGTCGATATCGCGTCGGGCGGCCGCAGCCGCACGTTCATCGCGGAAGTGATGCCGGCCTATCCGCTCTACGTGCCGCTGCTGCCGGAAGCCGCGCAGCGCGTGCTCGGCGAGCCGAACGAAACGGCGTTGCTCGCGTACGACATCCATCTCGAGGAAGGTTTCGAGCCCGATCGCTTCGTCGACATCTTCGACGCCGGCCCGGTGCTGACCGCGCAGGTCGACCGCACCGCGTGCGTGAAGCACGGCTCGGAGCGCGTCGTGCGCGAGGCCGCGCATCAGCAGGGCGACGTCGCGTACATGGTGTCGACGGGCAGCGGCGAATCGTTCCGCTGCGTGCTGGCAGACCTGCCGGGCGACGCGCACGATGCGCCGCTGGCCGGCGACGTGCGCGCGGCGCTCGATGTGAAGGAAGGCGATGTGGTGCGCTGCGTGCCGCTGCATCGCCGCAGCGATGAAGATTTGACGGGAGACGCAGCATGATCGTCGTTCGGGTCGTACAAACGGGCGACGTCGACGCGCTCGTGTCGCTCGCGCAGGAAACCGGGCCGGGCCTGACCACGTTCAAGCCCGACCGCGACGCGCTCGCCGCGCGCATCGAGCGCTCGCGCCGCACGCTCGAAGGCCGGGCCGCACCGGGTGAAGCCGGCTACTTCTTCGTGATGGAAGACTCGAAGACGGGCGACATCGCAGGCGTGTGCGGAATCGAAACGCAGGTCGGCCTCGAGCAACCGTTCTACAACTATCGCGTGAGCACGGTCGTGCACGCGAGCCAGGAGCTCGGCGTGTGGACGCGGATGTCCGCGCTGAACATCTCGCACGACCTGACGGGCTACGCGGAAGTCTGCTCGCTGTTCCTGAGCCCGCGCTATCGCACGGGCGGCGTCGGCGGTCTGCTGTCGCGCTCGCGCTTCATGTTCATCGCGCAGTTCCGCGACCGCTTTCCGGAACGCATCTGCGCGGAACTGCGCGGCCACTTCGACGAGGACGGCACGTCGCCGTTCTGGCGCGCGGTCGGTTCGCACTTCTACCAGATCGATTTCAACGCGGCCGACTACCTCAGCTCGCACGGCCGCAAGTCGTTCCTCGCGGAACTGATGCCGCGCTACCCGGTGTACGTCGACCTGCTGCCGCAGGACGCGCAGGACGCGGTCGGCCTCACGCACCGCGACACGCTGCCGGCCCGCAAGATGCTCGAAGCGGAAGGGCTGCGTTACCAGAACCACGTCGACATCTTCGATGCGGGCCCCGTGCTCGAATGCCACGTCAACGACCTGCGCACGGTGCGCGAGAGCGTCGTCGTGCCGGTCGCGATCGGCGTGCCCGATGCGCGTGACGACGCGCCGAAGTCGCTCGTGTCGAACACGTCGCTCGGGGATTTCCGCGTCGGCGTCGCGCCAGGCGTGGTCGCGAACGGCTCGTTCGTGCTGTCGGCCGACGATGCCGTCGCGCTCGACGTGAAGGCCGGCGATCCGGTCCGCGTGCTGCCGCTCAAAGTCAAACAGGGATAAACGAATCATGACGGAACTCTTCATCGACGGCGCCTGGGTCGCAGGCTCGGGCCCCGTCTTCGCTTCGCGCAACCCCGGTACCGACGAGATCGCATGGCAGGGCGCAAGCGCGTCGGCCGCCGACGTCGACCGTGCGGTCGCGAGCGCGCGCCGCGCGTTCGCCGGCTGGTCGGCGCTCGACTTCGAAGCACGCTGCGAGATCGTCAAGCGCTTCGCCGCCTTGCTTGCCGAACGCAAGGAAGCGATCGCGACCGCGATCGGCCGCGAAACGGGCAAGCCGCTGTGGGAAGCACGCACCGAAGTCGCGGCGATGGCCGCGAAGGTCGGCATCTCGATCCAGGCCTACCAGGAACGCACCGGCGAGAAGCGCCAGGACATGGCCGACGGCGTCGCGGTGCTGCGTCACCGGCCGCACGGCGTCGTCGCGGTGTTCGGCCCGTACAACTTCCCCGGCCACTTGCCGAACGGTCATATCGTGCCGGCGCTGATTGCCGGCAACACGGTCGTGTTCAAGCCGTCCGAACTCGCGCCAGGCGTTGCGCGCGCAACGGTCGAGGTATGGAAGGAAGCCGGGCTGCCCGCTGGCGTGCTGAACCTCGTGCAGGGCGAGAAGGACACCGGCATCGCGCTCGCGAACCATCGGCAGATCGACGGGCTGTTCTTCACCGGCAGCTCGGATACCGGCACGCTGCTGCACAAGCAGTTCGGCGGCCGTCCGGAAATCGTGCTCGCGCTCGAGATGGGCGGGAACAACCCGCTCGTGATCGGCGAAGTCGAGGACATCGACGCGGCCGTGCATCACACGATCCAGTCGGCGTTCCTGTCGGCCGGCCAGCGCTGCACGTGCGCGCGCCGCATCTTCGTGCCGCAGGGCGCGTTCGGCGACCGCTTCCTCGCGCGCTTTGCCGACGTCACGTCGAAGATCACCGCCGACGTGTTCGACGCCGATCCGCAGCCGTTCATGGGCGCGGTGATCTCGGCGCGCGCGGCCGCGAAGCTGGTCGACGCGCAGTCGCGCCTGATCGAGCAGGGCGCGAAGCCGATCGTCGCGATGACGCAGCGCGATCCGCGCCTCGGCTTCGTGAACGCGGCGATCGTCGACGTGACGGGCGTCGCGAACCTGCCCGACGAAGAACATTTCGGCCCGCTCGCGCAGATCGTCCGCTATGCGACGTTCGACGACGCGCTCGAGCGCGCGAACGACACGGCGTTCGGCCTGTCGGCAGGCCTGCTGGCCGACGACGCGAAGGTGTGGGAGCACTTCCGCCGCACGATCCGCGCCGGGATCGTCAACTGGAACCGGCCGACCAACGGTGCGTCGTCCGCCGCGCCGTTCGGCGGCACGGGCCGCTCGGGCAACCATCGCCCGAGCGCGTACTACGCGGCCGACTATTGCGCGTATCCGATGGCGTCGGTGGAAAGCACGCAACTGACTTTGCCCGCGAGCCTGTCGCCGGGCCTGCATTTCTGATCGAGGGAACGACGATGAACGCACAAGAAGCCAATTTCGACGGGCTCGTCGGCCCGACCCACAACTACGCCGGGCTGTCGTTCGGCAACGTGGCGTCGCTGAACAACGAGAAGTCGGCCGCGAACCCGAAGGCCGCCGCGAAGCAAGGGCTGCGCAAGATGAAGCAGCTCGCGGATCTCGGCTTCGCGCAAGGCGTGCTGCCGCCGCAGGAGCGGCCGTCGCTGCGCCTGCTGCGCGAGCTCGGCTTCTCGGGCAAGGACGCCGACGTGATCGCGAAGGCCGCGAAACAGGCGCCCGAGCTGCTCGCCGCGGCGAGTTCGGCGTCGGCGATGTGGACCGCGAACGCGGCCACCGTCAGCCCGTCGGCGGATACGAGCGACGGCCGCGTGCACTTCACGCCGGCGAACCTGTGCAGCAAGCTGCATCGAGCGATCGAACACGAAGCGACGCGCCGCACGCTGTCGACGCTGTTCGCGGACCCCGCGCACTTCGCGGTGCATGAAGCGCTGACGGGCACGCCGGCGCTCGGCGACGAAGGCGCGGCGAACCACACGCGCTTCTGCGCCGAATACGGCAAGCCGGGTATCGAGTTCTTCGTGTACGGCCGTGCCGAATACCGCCGCGGCCCGGAGCCGAAGCGCTTCCCGGCGCGCCAGACCTTCGAGGCGAGCCGCGCGGTCGCGCATCGTCACGGGCTCGCCGAGGAAGCGACGGTCTACGCGCAGCAGGATCCGGACGTGATCGATGCGGGCGTGTTCCACAACGACGTGATCTCGGTCGGCAACCGCGATACGCTGTTCACGCACGAGCGCGCGTTCGTCAACAAGCAGGCGATCTACGACACGTTGACCGCCGCGCTCGACGCACGCGGTGCGCGCCTGAACGTAATCGAGGTGCCGGACGCGGCCGTGAGCGTCAACGACGCGGTGACGTCGTATCTGTTCAACAGCCAACTGCTGTCGCGCGCGGATGGGTCGCAGGTGCTCGTCGTGCCGCAGGAATGCCGCGAGAACGCGAGGGTCGCCGCCTATCTCGACCAGCTCGCGGCCGGCAACGGCCCGATTCGCGACGTGCTCGTGTTCGACCTGCGCGAAAGCATGAAGAACGGCGGCGGCCCCGCGTGCCTGCGCCTGCGCGTCGTGCTGACCGAGGCAGAGCGCGCGGCCGTCACGTCGAACGTGTGGATCAACGATACGCTGTTCGCGTCGCTCGACGCGTGGATCGACAAGCACTATCGCGATCGCCTCGCACCGGAAGACCTCGCGGATCCGGCGCTGCTCGACGAGTCGCGCACGGCGCTCGACGAGCTCACGCAGATCCTGCGCGTCGGCTCGCTGTATGACTTCCAGCGCTGAGGCACGGATGCCGGCCGTCGCGCTGCTAGACGATTTTCTCGCGTTCACGCTGGCCGGTGATGCGCCGGCCGTCAAGGACGGCGCCTGCGCGGGCGGCGCGGTGCGCTGGCGATGGCTCGGCGACGGGCTGCTCGCGCTCGAACCGGCAGCGGCCGACGCCGCGGCGCGCGCGAGCGTGCTCGTGTCGGCCGGCGTGCACGGCGACGAGACCGCGCCGATCGAGTTGCTGTCGATGCTGGTGCGCGATCTGGCGTCGGGCGCGCTGCCGCTCGCGTGCCGGCTGCTCGTCGTGCTCGGCAACGTGCCGGCGATGCGCGCGGGCGAACGCTATTTCGACGACGACCTGAACCGGCTGTTCAGCGGTCGTCACGCACAGGCGCCCGCGAGCCGCGAAGCGCCGCGCGCCGCGCAACTCGAAGCGGCGGCGTCCGCATTCTTCGCGGCGGCGCCGGCGGCCGGCGCACGCTGGCACATCGACATGCACACGGCGATTCGCGCCTCGGTGTTCGAGCAATTCGCGCTGCTGCCGTACACGGGCACGCCGCCCACGCGCACAATGGTCGAATGGCTCGGCGACGCCCGCATCGCGGCCGTGCTGCTGCATACGGCGAAAGGCAATACGTATTCGCATTTCACGGCCGAGCATTGCGGCGCGCTTGCGTGCACGCTGGAACTCGGCAAGGTGCGGCCGTTCGGCCAGAACGACCTGACGCGCTTCGCGCCGGCCGATCGCGCGGTGCGCAAGCTCGTGTCGGGGGGGCCGACGGATGGCGATGCCGGGGGCGGCCATCCGTCGCTGCCGCGCGTTTTCACTGTGATCGATCAGATCACGAAGCAGAGCGACGCGCTCAAGCTGTTCGTCGCGGCCGACGTCGCGAATTTCACCGCGTTCCCGCGCGGCACCGTGCTCGCGCAGGACGGCGACTATCGCTATACGGTGCAGCACGACGAGGAACGCATCGTGTTCCCGAACCCGACCGTGAAGCCGGGGTTGCGCGCGGGCCTGCTCGTCGTCGATACGACGCGCGACACGCTGGCCGCGCTCGTCTGATCGATGCGCCATCGGGCGGACCGCGGCGCTCGCGGCCCGCGCATCGTTCTGCGGTCCATTCATTTTTGCGACGACGCCCGTACGCCGCGCACACGGTGAGCGGGCCGCGCTTGCATATTTGCGACACCGTCTTGCAAGTTCGACAGGTCGCGTGGCGGCCGCCGCGCACGCAGCGCAGCATCGCGTATCGGTGGCCGCTTTGCCATATGGGGCCGCGCGGATTGGTACAATCGCGGCCTTGCGGCTGTTGCGCCGCATCACGACGCGGCGTCGACATTGCCGGTGTCATCCGACCCTGCGATGATGCATGCGCCCGTCGTTCCGGAACATTCGAGTATCGAGGAGAACACCTGATGAAGTTGGATTGGCGTAAAGTGGCCGCGCATGCGGTGGTGGCGGCATCGGCGGTGGCGGCAGGCAGCGCGTTTGCCGCGGATCTGAAGGAGATCCGGTTCGGCGTCGAGGCCTCGTACGCACCGTTCGAATACAAGACGCCCGACGGCAAGCTGACCGGCTTCGACATCGATATCGGCAACGCGGTGTGCGCGAAGCTGAAGACGAAGTGCGTGTGGGTCGAGAACGACTTCGACGGCCTGATCCCGGCGCTGCAGGCGCGCAAGTTCGACGCGATCAATTCGGACATGACGATCACCGACCAGCGCAAGCACGCGATCGCGTTCACCGACCCGATCTACACGATTCCGAACCAGCTGATCGCGAAGCAGGGCAGCGGCCTGCTGCCGACCCCGCAATCGCTGAAGGGCAAGCGCGTCGGCGTGCTGCAGGGCACGATCCAGGAAGCGTACGCGAAGAAGAAGTGGGCGCCGGCCGGCGTTGAAGTCGTGCCGTACCAGACGCAGGATCTGGCGTATGCCGACCTGAAGTCGGGCCGTCTCGATGCGACCTTCCAGGATTCGGAAGCCGGCTCGAAGGGCTTCCTGACGAAGCCGCAAGGCCAGGGCTTCGCGTTCGCGGGCGGCACGGTCAGCGACACCGAGATTCTCGGCTCGGGCGTCGGCTTCGGCCTGCGCAAGAACGACGCGGCGCTGAAGATCGCGCTCGATCAGGCGCTGAAGGAGTTGAAGGCCGACGGCACGATCGACAACCTCGCGAAGAAGTACTTCAGCGTACCCGTCACGCTCAAGTAAGCGTTTCGTTCGATCGCACGATGGTAAAAAACCGGCCGCCGATGCGGCCGGTTTGCTTTGGTGGAGCGCAAACGGCGGGGCCGAGCGTCAGCCGGGCGGCGCGGGAAAGAACCGCCCGAGCTCGCGCGCGAGTTCGTTGAGCACGGCCATCTCCTGCTGCGAGATCTTGCGCGCGGGCTGCCCGCCGGCCCAGTCGCCGTACAGCAGCGCGACGCTCGTTGCGCCGACGCGCACGGGCAGCAGCACGAACGCGCGCGTGTCGTCGAACACGTCGAGATACCACGCGGGCAGGCGCTTCATCATCTTCGGCTCCTGCGCCTGCTCGATGAAGATCCCGACCGAGTTCGAGATCGCGAGATGAAACACGTCCGGCTCGAAGCGCTCGTCGAAGCGCAGCCGGTCGAGCGCCGTATCGACGCCGGGGCCGAAGCCCAGACGCGCGGCGAACGTGCCGTCGTCGTGACGCACGAACATCACGGTGCGCGTGAAGGCGAGGCCGGCCAGCAGGCTTTCCGACGCGAGCGCGAGCACCGGCGTCAGCACGTGCTCGGACGGCAGCGCGCGCAGGTCCGCGAGGCCGGCTTCGAGGCATGCCTCGGGCTCGGCCTGCGCGCGCGCGATCGCATCGGCGTTCGCGCGCAGCTCGACGATCTCGCGCATCACGGTGTCGCTCGCTTCCTCGCGCGCGAGGCGCTCGGCGATGTCGACGAGCGCTGCGGGTTCCATGCCGAGTGCCGGGCTGCAGTGCAGCGCGAGCGCCGCGACGCGCGCGTCGCGCTGCGGGCCGGCCGGCAGCGCGAGCGCACTTGCGACGTCGGTCGAGCAGCGGCTCACCGCGCGCAGCCAGTGGATACGGTCGGCCGGGCCGCGATCGGCCGGGCCGTCGTCGGCGGCGACCGCCGGGCAACAGCCGCCCACGCCGTCATCGTCGAATGCGTCGGCACAGGTCGCGTGGCCGTCGTCGTTGGCCATCCCCGCGCGGATCACGTCGGGCAGCCGCCACCGCGCGGCCGCCTCGAGGCCGATCTCGTCGAAGCCGACGCCGAGCACGTCGGCGCAGGCGGCCGATTCGTCGCCGTTCAGCTCGGCCGCGCGGCGGCGGATGCGGTCCCATTCGCTGTCGAGATAGCAGACCACCAGCAGCTTGCCGACCTGGCGCATCAGCGTGCAGACGACGGCTTCCTCGCCCGCGCGCAGTTCGACGCGCTCGGTGAGCTTGCGCGCGACGCAGCCGGACAGCAGCGCGCGGTTCAGCTCCAGCTTCGCGTCGATGCGCCGCGGCGTGCTCTGATGGAAATGGTCGACGAGCTTGAGCCCGACGACGAGATGGCCGACGGCGTCCATGCCGAGCACCATCAGCGCGCGGGTCACGGTGGTAATGTTGCCGCCGAACGCCATGTACATCGCGGAGTTCGCGAGGCGCAGCACTTTCTGCGTGAGTGCGAAGTCCGACAGCACGACGCGCACGAGCGCGGTGAAGTCGAGGTCGTCGTTCTTCATCGCGGCCATCGTCGCGCGCAGCGATTCCGACAGCAGCGGGAAATCGCCCCGCTCGTTCATCCGGGCCCACAGCTTGTCGAGCAACGCGGTGCGGGGCAGGTGTTCGGTGATTGACATACGGATCTGTTCGGTTCGCCGCGCGCGTCAGGCGGCGGCGTGCAGGTGCAGCTGCTGCGCCTCGAAGCGCCGCGCGAGCTCCTCGGACGGCAGCGCCTGGCAGACGAGCCAGCCCTGGATGTGATTGCAGCCCATCTCCGTCAGCAGCTCGCGCTGCGCCTCGGTCTCGACGCCTTCGGCGACGAGCTCGAGATCCAGTGTTTGCGCGAGGCCGACCACCGCCGACACGATCGCGCGGTCGTTGCGCGACGTCAGCAGGTTCTCGACGAAACTGCGATCGATCTTCAGCTTCGCGAGCGGGAAGCGCTGCAGATAGGTGAGGCTCGAATAGCCGGTGCCGAAATCGTCGATCGCAAAGCGGATGCCGAGGCCGGTCAGCTCCTCGAGCAGCATTTTCGCGTGCGCGGGATCGTGCATCAGCAGGCTCTCGGTGATTTCGAGCACGATACGGCGCGGGTCGATGCCGGTCAGCGCGATCGCCTCGCGCACGCTTTGCGTGAAGCGCGGGTCGCGGAACTGCTGCGGCGACACGTTGACCGCCACGTATTGCAGCGCGAGCCCCTGGCCGTCCCACGCGACGAGCTGCATGCACGCGGCCTTGAGCACCCAGTTGCCGAGGTAGTTGATCAGGCCAATCGATTCGGCGAGCGGGATGAAGGTGGCCGGCGGCACGAGGCCGTGCACCGGATGGCGCCAGCGGATCAGCGCCTCGACGCCGACCACCGCGCCCGACTGGCTGCGCGTGATCGGCTGGAAATGCAGCGAAAACTCGCCGTTGCGCACGCCGTCGTACAGGTCGGCTTCGAGCTTGAGCCGTTCGGCGTCGGCCGGGTCGTCGACGGGTGCATGGAACGCGAGCGCGTTGCCGCCCGATGCCTTTGCCTGCGCGAGCGCGTGGTCGGCGCGGCGCAGCAGCGGGCTGTGGTGCTGCGCCCGATGCGGCGCGGCACGTTCGTCGGGGTAGAGCGCGATGCCGATGCTCGCGGACAGGTGCACGGTTTGCCCCTGGTACACGTAGGGCTCGCGCACCGCGGCCTGCAGCCGGCGCGCGAGCGCATCGGCGGTCTGGCTCGCCTGCGTGCGGTCCGGTGCGCTCAGCACGACCGCGAACTTGTCGCTCGCGACGCGTGCGAGCCGCTCGTTCGGCGTGACGAGCGCCTGCAGCCGCTGCGCGGTCTCGCGCAGCAGCATGTCGCCCGCGTCGTAGCCGAGCGCGCGGTTGATCCGCTGGTAGTCGTCGAGGTCGAGCAGCAGCAGCGCCGCGCAGGTGCCGTCCTCGTCGGCGGTCTGTTGCGCGCGCATCAGCGCCGGCACGAGCGCGGACAGGTTGTCGAGCCCCGTCATCGGGTCGTGGTGCATTTCGTACGTCAGGCGTGCCTCGAGCGCGCGCCACGACGATACGTCGAAGGCCGCGATCGCGAAGCCGTCGACGCCGTGGTGGCGGCTCTTGAACGCGCGAACCTCGACGTCCAGCGGGTAGGTGAGCGACTTGACGATGCACATCGTCGCCTTCTCGACCTGGCCGGAACGTGCGGCGCGGGCGAGCAGCCCTTCGAGCGCCGGGGTATCCTGTTCGGCGATCAGGTCGCGCAGCGTCAGCGTATGCAGGTAGTCGCGGTGGTAGCCGATGAAGCGCAGGCTGGCGTCGGACACATACAGAAAGCGCAGTTCGCGGTCCACATGGGCGAGGAAATCCACCGTGCCGACCGTCTGTTCCAGCCAGTTGCGCACGGAATCGTCGCGGCGCGGCGCGACGGCGCGCGCGGGCATCAGCGCGCCGCCCGACCGGGCGAAGCGGCGCAGCGTATGCAAGGCGCTGCGCCAGGAGCCCTTGCGTGACGTCTGTTTCCTGTTGGCTTCCATGTTTCTCGCTGACGTGAAGGGCTGGAACCGGTTGTCCGGAAGGAATAACGGCAGACTGTGCGGAATCTTTAACGGGCCGGCCGCGGGCGGCGCTGCCGCGGATCCGGATCATCGACACGGGTGTTCGGCAGGCGAACGCTCACGTGGCCTACATCGGGCTGACTTTATAAGAAATGAGGACGCAGATGAAGCGAAAACTGTTGCTGGGCGCCGTGGCGGCGCTGGTGGCCGGCCATGCGCTGCTGGCGCAGGCGGAACTGAAGCCGGGCGCGGCGGCGCCCGATTTCACGACGCAGGCGTCGCTGGGCGGCAAGACTTACACGTACTCGCTCGCGGACGCACTGAAGCAGGGGCCGGTCGTGCTGTATTTCTATCCGGCGGCGTTCACGAAGGGCTGCACGATCGAGGCGCATGCGTTCGCGGACGCGGTCGACCGTTACAAGGCTTACGGCGCGACGGTGATCGGCGTATCGGCCGACAACATCGACACGCTGACGAAGTTCTCGGTGAGCGAGTGCCGGAGCAAGTTCCCTGTGGCGGCCGATCCGGATGCGAAGATCATCCGCGAATACGACGCGAAGCTGCCGGCGCTCGACCGCGCGAACCGCGTGTCCTACGTGATTTCGCCGGAAGGGAAGATTCTCTACGAATACACGAGCCTGTCGCCCGACAAGCACGTCGAGAACACGCTCGCCGCCGTGAAGGCGTGGGCCGACGCGCATCCGAAGCAGTAAGCGGCTGCCCCGCGCGTGAAAACGGCCCGTCGTGCGGGCCGCGGGCACGGGCATGCGCCGCCTGCCGGCGGCGCGCAACGGGCCGTTACGCGCGCAAGGCCTGTTCGATCGGCACGCTGCCGCCGACGAAGCCGACGACCTTGCGCGAGATGCCGAGCTTGATCGCCTCGATCGCGGCCCATGCCACGTCCTGGCGCGAGACGGGCGGCGCGGGCTCGAGCCACGTGTCGGTCAGCGCGATCTTGCCGACGCCCGGGTCGTCCGTGAGCGGGCCCGGGCGCAGGATCACGTAATCGACGCCCGACGCGATCACGCGATCGTCGCCTTCGCGCTTCATCTGCGAATAGTGGTGCAGCGCGTCCGGCCCCTGCTCGGGCCGGTATGCGGACAGCGAGCTGACCACCACGAGCTTCTGCGCGTTGTAGGCGAGCGCGTACTCGGCCGCGCGGGCGACCGCGTCGCGGTCGACCTGTTCCTCTTCGGTCGCGCCCTCCGATTCGGCCGAGCCTGCCGCGTAGATCACGTGCGTGATGCCCTGGAACGCGTGCGAGAAATCGTTCGTCAGATCGGCCTCGACGACCCGCGCGCCCGGCAGCGCATAGCCGTGCCGGCGCACGAGCGCCGTGAGCTCGAACTCCGGCTGCTCGAGCAGCAGATCCGCGCAGGCCCGGCCCGTCCGGCCGGTCGCGCCAATCAGCAGTACCTTCGTCGTCATGAAACCGCTCCTTGCTCGATGCGTCATCCACCCAGATAGGGACGGACGACCGATAACTCAAGTGTAATGTCGAATCGGCCCGGCGGCGGGCGCGTAATAAGGGGCATACCGCGCGGGCGTACCGGCGAGCGCATACCCCCACGGGTGGCGGCGTTCGTTCACACGGATGCGGGAATGACGCGCCGACCGGCTATCATGTGCGCGATGCATTTTTCGCCGCTACGTGTGAATAACGCGTCGGCCCACCGGTTGGAGTACACATGGCATTACCCCTGGACAACGTGAGCATGGCCGTATTCTGCGACTTCGAGAACGTCGCGCTCGGCGTGCGCGACGCGAAGTACGAGAAATTCGACATCAAGCCCGTGCTGGAGCGGCTGCTGCTGAAAGGCAGCATCGTCGTGAAGAAAGCCTATTGCGACTGGGATCGCTACAAGGGTTTCAAGGCGTCGATGCACGAAGCCAGCTTCGAGCTGATCGAGATTCCGCACGTGCGCCAGTCGGGCAAGAATTCGGCCGACATCCGGCTCGTCGTGGACGCGCTCGATCTCTGCTACACGAAGTCGCACGTCGATACGTTCGTGATCATCAGCGGCGATTCGGATTTTTCGCCGCTCGTGTCGAAGCTGCGCGAGAACGCGAAGAAGGTGATCGGCGTCGGCGTGAAGAAATCGACGTCGGATCTGCTGGTCGCGAACTGCGACGAATTCATCTTCTACGACGATCTGGTGCGCGAGCAGCAGCGTGCGCTCGCGAAGCGCGAACAGCAGCAGCGCGCGAGCAACGGCGGCGCGAAGCGACCCGACGAGCCGTCGCGCAAGCACGACATGGACGCGCGCAAGGCCGAGGCGATCGCGCTGGCGGTCGAGACGTTCGACGCGCTCGCGTCGGAGCGCGACGACGTCGGCAAGATCTGGGCGTCGGTGCTCAAGAGCGCGATCAAGCGCCGCAAGCCGGACTTCAACGAGTCGTACTACGGATTCCGCGCGTTCGGCAACCTGCTCGACGAGGCGCAGGCGCGCGGCCTGCTCGAAGTGGGGCGCGACGACAAATCGGGTGCGTTCGTGTCGCGGGCTCGCCAGTCGGCTGCAGCCGAGCCCGTCGCGGCAGGCGGTGAGGGCGGCGCGGCGTACCACGGCGCCCAGCGCGGCACGCGCGCGGCGGAGCCGGCGCCGGCCGGTCGCGGGGCGCGCCGGCGCGAGGAGCGGGCGGAAGCGGTCATTCACGAAAGCGTGCAGGTCGACACGGAAGACGCGGCGCTTGCCGAGGTCGCCGACGCGGCGCCGGCCGAAACGCGCGACACGTCCGACGTGGCCGAGGTGGCCGACGCTCAGGGTGACGCGAAGGATGGCCGCAAGCGTGCGCGCAAGAGCGCGGCAAAGAAGACCGGCGCGAAGAAGGGCGCGGCCGCGAAGGGCGCCGGTCGCCACGCGGCCGGCAAGCCGGACGCCGCCGCGCAGGGCGACGCGACGCAGGGTGGCGATGCGCACGCGCACGGCCAGCATGCGGACGAACCGCATCGCGACGCGGCGCATGACGAGGGGCACGCGGTGGCGGCGCCCGCCGAGCCGGCGTCTCGCGCTTCCGGCGCCCGGGACGAGGCCGCGCAACCGTCGCACGACGTGGCGCCGGCCGAAGCGCCGCCCGAAGGGACTGCCGAAGCACCGGCCGCCGCCAAGCCGAAGGAGCCGGCCCGCAAGGCGGCGCCGCGTGCGCGTCGGCCGCGCAAGACGACGGCTGCCGCCGAGTAACGGGTAACGGCGGGGTAACGGCGGCCGGCGGCAGTCGCGCGATCGGCCGGGTTTCGTCCGCAACCGGGCGACACCCGCGCCGCGCTGTCCGGGCCGGCGCCACGCCGGCCTGCCGCGCTAGCCGTTCAGCACGTACGGCTGCGTCATCACTTCGAGGAAGTGACCGTCCGGATCGTCGAAGTACACGCCGCGTCCGCCGTTGTGGCGGTAGATGTCATCGGCTTGCCGCTTCGCCGGATCGGCCCAGTGCGGCAACCCGCGTTCGCGGATGCGTGCGAGCACGCGATCGAAGCCGGCTTCGTCGATCAGGAACGCGTAATGCTGCGACCGGATTTCCCCCGCCTGTTCGTAAAAATCGAGCGACACGCCATTGTCGAGCGCGACGACCAGCATCGCGCCAAACGGCGTCGGCGGCGGCAGTTCCAGCAGGTCGGTGAGGAAGCGGCTCGATGCGCGCTTGTCGCGGCACCAGACGATCGTGTGGTTGAGCTGGACGTTCATGGCGGGTTCCCGGGAAGGGCGCGGCCGTGGGCATGCACACACGATAGCTGATTGCTGCCCGTGTTCAAGCGCGGAAAGCGCCCGCCTGGGCGGCGGCCGCTTTCCATCACTCGCCGGCGACCGCCGGCCCGCCGGTATTGCCGCGGCGGTTGCGGCGCTTCTCGGCCCACACGCGCAGCCGGTCCATGTACAGGTAGACGACCGGCGTCGTATAGAGCGTCAGCACCTGCGACACGATCAGGCCGCCGGCGATCGCGATCCCGAGCGGCGCGCGCAGCTCGGCGCCGTCGCCGCTGCCGAACGCGAGCGGCAGCGCGCCGAGCAGCGCCGCCATCGTCGTCATCATGATCGGCCGGAAGCGCAGCAGGCACGCCTCGTGGATCGCATCGAACGACGACTTCCGGTTGTTGCGCGTCTGGTCGATCGCGAAGTCGACCATCATGATCGCGTTCTTCTTCACGATGCCGATCAGCAGGATCACACCGATCAGCGCGATGATGCTGAACTCGGTCTTGAACAGCAGCAGCGCGAGCAGCGCGCCGACGCCGGCCGACGGCAGCGTCGACAGGATCGTGATCGGGTGGATGTAGCTCTCGTACAGGATCCCGAGCACGATGTAGACGGCCAGGAGTGCCGCGAGGATCAGGATCGGCTGATCGTTCATCGATTGCTGGAACGCCTGCGCGGTGCCCTGGAAGCTGCCGACGATCGTCGGCGGCACGCCGATCTGCGCCATCGTCTGATAGATCACCTGGGTCGCCTGCGACAGCGACACGCCCGGCGGCAGGTTGAACGAGATCGTGGTCGCGACGAACAGCCCCTGGTGGTTGACCGACAGCGGCGTCGTGCTCGGCCCGAACGTCGCGATCGCCGACAGCGGGATCATCGTCGACTTCGACGTCGACACCGACGCGCCCGACGACGCGCTCGACTTGCCGCTCGCCGCGATCGCGTTGAGCGCCTGATTGCGCGCGGAATCGGATGCGATCGCCGCGGCGCTCTGCGTGGCCGTGCCCGCGCTCGACGTGCCGGCCGAGGTCGCGACGAAGGTGCCGGCGGCCGCGTTGGTGGTCTGCGAGCCATTCGCGCTGCCGCCCGACGTGCTGATCCACACCTGGTTCAGCATCTCCGGGCTCTGCCAGTACTTCGGCGCGACTTCCATCACGACGTGGTACTGGTTCAGCGGGTTGTAGATCGTCGAGACCTGGCGCTGGCCGAACGCGTCGTACAGTGTGTTGTCGATCTGTGCAGGCTTGATGCCGAACCGTGCGGCCGTCGCGCGGTCGATCGTCACCATGGCCTCCATGCCGCCTTGCTGCTGGTCGGAGTTCACGTCGGTCAGCTCGGGGCGCTTCTGCAGCGCCTCGGTCAGGATCGGCCCCCACTTGTACAGGTCGGCGCTCGAATCGCCGAGCAGCGTGAACTGGTACTGCGCGTTGCTCTGCCGGCCGCCCACGCGAATGTCCTGCGCGGCCTGCAGGAACGTGCTCGCGCCTGCCACGTCCGCCAGCCGCGGGCGCAGTTGCTGGATCACCTGGTCGGCCGACAGCTTGCGCTCGGTGCGGTCCTTCAGCGTGACGAACATGAAGCCGGAGTTGGTCTGCGTGCCGCCGGTGAAGCCCGCGACGCTCTTCACGTTCGGGTTGGCCTGCACGATCCGCATCATCTCGGAGAACTTCAGCTTCATCGCCTGGAACGACGTCGACTGGTCGGCCCGAATGCCGCCGATCATCAACCCGGTGTCCTGCTGCGGGAAGAAGCCCTTCGGCACGACGACGTACAGGTAGACGTTCAGCCCGATCGTCGCGAACAGCGTCAGCAGGATCAGCAGCGGCCGGCGCAGCGCCCACGACAGCGAGCGCTCGTAGCCGCGCTGCATGCGCGCGAAGCCGCGTTCGAGGAAGCGCCCGAAGCGGCCCTCGTCGCGCGGGTCGTGCTTGTCGGGCAGCAGGCGCGCGCACATCATCGGCGTGACCGTGAGCGACACCGCGAGCGACACGGCGATCGCGAGCGACAGCGTCAGCGCGAACTCGCGGAACAGCCGCCCGACGATCCCGCCCATCAGCAGGATCGGCAGGAATACCGCGACGAGCGAGATGCTCATCGACAGCACCGTGAAGCCGACTTCGCGCGCGCCGTCGAGCGCCGCCTGCATCCGCGACTTGCCGTTCTCGATGTGCCGCGCGATGTTCTCGAGCACGACGATCGCGTCGTCGACGACGAAGCCGGTTGCGACGATCAGCGCCATCAGCGACAGGTTGTCGATGGAAAAGCCGAGCAGGTACATCGCGCCGAACGTGCCGACGATCGAGATCGGCACCGCGACGCTCGGGATCAGCGTCGCGCGCCAGTTGCGCAGGAACAGGAACACGACCATCACGACGAGGCTGATCGCGATCAGCAGCGTGTGTTCGGTGTCCTTCAGCGACGCGCGGATGGTGGTCGAGCGGTCGAGCACCGGCGTGACCGTGATGTCGGCCGGCAGCGACGCGGTGAGCTGCGGCAGCGCCGCGCGCACGCGATCGAGCGTCTCGATGATGTTCGCGCCGGGCGAACGGTAGAGGATCACGAGCACCGCGCGCTTGCCGTTCGACAGGCCGAGGTTGCGCAGGTCCTCGACCGAATCGACGACGTCGGACAGATCGGACAGCCGCACGGCCGAGCCGTTGCGGTACGCGACGACGAGGTCGCGGTATTGCGACGCCTGGGACGCCTGGTCGTTCGTATAGAGCTGGAAGCGCTGCGGGCCGAACTCGATCGCGCCCTTCGGCGCGTTGGCGTTCGCGGAAGCCAGCGCCGCGCGCACGTCCTCGAGGCCGATCCCGTAGTGGAACAGCGATTGCGGTTCGAGCTCGACGCGCACGGCCGGGTTCGCGGAGCCGCTCACGGTGACCTGGCCGATCCCGTCGATCTGCGACAGCGACTGCTGCAGCACCGTCGACGCCGCGTCGTACACCTTCGCCGGCGACGCCGTCTCCGACGTCAGCGACACGACCATGATCGGCGAATCGGCCGGGTTGACCTTGCGGTAGGTCGGATTGCTCTTCAGCGCGGCGGGCAGGTCGGCGCGCGCCGCGTTGATCGCGGCCTGCACGTCGCGCGCGGCGCCGTCGATGTCGCGGTTCAGGCCGAACTGCAGGATGATCCGTGCGTTGCCGACCGTGCTCGTCGACGTCATTTCGGAGACGTCCGCGATCGATCCGAGGTGCCGTTCGAGCGGGCTCGTCACGCTGGTCGCGACCGTTTCCGGGCTCGCGCCCGGCAGCGACGCCTGCACCGAGATCGTCGGGAAGTCGACCTGCGGCAGCGGCGACACCGGCAGCTTGATGAACGCGAACAGGCCCGCGAGCGCGACGCCGAGCGCGAGCAGCGTCGTCGCGACGGGGCGGTTGATGAAGGGGCGCGACAGGTTCATGTCGGCACTCGCTGGGCCGCCGCGTGTTCCGACGGATGCGTTTTCGGGAGATGGGGGGGCTGCGCCCCCCCACGCGAACGAAGTGAGCGTGGGGGTTGTTTCATTTACGCACCCGTGTGCTTGCCTGCATCGGCGCCCGGCCCGTGGCGTTCGAACCAGCCGCGCACGCGGCGCGCGAGCGAGTCGAAGCCGAGGTAGATCACCGGCGTCGTGAACAGCGTCAGCACCTGCGACACGATCAAGCCGCCGGCGATCGCGATCCCGAGCGGCTGGCGCAGCTCGGAGCCCGCGCCCGAGCCGACGATCAGCGGCACCGCGCCGAGCAGCGCGGCGAGCGTCGTCATCAGGATCGGCCGGAACCGCAGCAGGCACGCCTGGTAGATCGCCTCGCGCGGCGGCTTGCCTTCGACGCGTTCAGCCTCGAGCGCGAAGTCGATCATCATGATCGCGTTCTTCTTCACGATGCCGATCAGCAGCACGATGCCGATGATCCCGATGATGTCGAGGTCGTGCCCGGTGATCATCAGCGCGAGCAGCGCGCCGACGCCGGCCGACGGCAGCGTCGACAGGATCGTGATCGGATGGATGTAGCTCTCGTACAGCACGCCGAGCACGATGTACATCGTGACGACCGCCGCGAGGATCAGGAACAGCTGGTTCGACAGCGACGCCTGGAACGCGAGCGCCGCGCCCTGGAAGCGCGTCTGGAATGAGCCGGGCAGGCCGATGTCCTTCTCGGCGGCCTCGATCGCCTTGACCGCTTCGCCGAGCGACGCGCCTGGCGCGAGGTTGAACGAGATCGTCGTCGACGGGAACTGCGACAGGTGCGCGACCAGCAGCGGCGACGGCCGCTCGTGGAACGACGCGATCGACGACAGCGGCACCTGGCCGCCGCCGGCCGACGGCAGGTAGATGTCGTTCAGCGATTGCGCGTAGTGCTGCTCCTTCGGCTCCGACTCGAGAATCACGCGGTACTGGTTCGATTGCGTGAAGATCGTCGACACGATGCGCTGGCCGAACGCGTCGTACAGCGCGTTGTCGACGGTCGCCGGCGTGATGCCGAAGCGCGCGGCGCTCGCGCGGTCGATCTCGATGTACACCGACTGCCCGTTGCTCTGCAGGTCGGTCGCGACGTCGGCGAGCGACGGCTCCTGCTGCAGCCGCGCGACGAGTTTCGGCACCCAGGTCGCGAATTCGTCGGCGTTCGGGCTCGTCAGCATGAACTGGTACTGCGTGGGGCTGACCGTCGAGTCGATCGTCAGATCCTGCACCGGCTGCATGAACAGCGAAATGCCGGTGATGTTCGACACGCGCTGCTGCAGGTCGCGGATGATCTGCGCGGCGGTTTCGTTGCGTTCGTCGCGTGCCTTCAGGTTGATCAGCATCCGGCCGCTGTTCAGCGTGATGTTGCTGCCGTCGACGCCGATGAACGACGTGAGGCTGTCGACGTTCGGATCCTTCAGGATCTCGGCCGCGAGCGCCTGCTGGCGTTCGGCCATCGCGCCGTACGAGATCGACTGCGGCGCCTGCGTGATCGCCTGGATCACGCCGGTGTCCTGCGCGGGGAAGAAGCCCTTCGGCACGTAGACATAGAGCAGGGCGGTCAGCCCGAGCGTCAGCAGTGCGACGACGAGCGTCGAGCGCTGCCGGTTCAGCACCCATTCGAGCGCCACCGCGTAGCGCGCGATCACCCAGTCGATCGCGCGGTGCACGCGCGCCTCGAAGCGATGGCTCTCCGGCGGCGGCGAATGGCGCAGCAGCTTCGCGCACATCATCGGCACGAGCGTGAGCGACACGATCGCCGAGATCACGATCGTCACCGCGAGCGTGATCGCGAATTCGTGGAAGAGGCGCCCGACCACGTCACCCATGAACAGCAGCGGGATCAGCACCGCGATCAGCGAGACCGTCAGCGAGATGATCGTGAAGCCGATCTGCCGCGAGCCCTTCAGCGCGGCCTCGAGCCCCGATTCGCCTTCCTCGACGTAGCGCGCGATGTTCTCGATCATCACGATCGCATCGTCGACGACGAAGCCGGTCGCGATGGTGAGCGCCATCAGCGACAGGTTGTTCAGCGAGAAGCCGGCCATGTACATCACCGCGAGCGTGCCGATCAGCGACAGCGGCACCGACAGGCTCGGGATGATCGTCGCGTAGACGTTCGCGAGGAACAGATACATCACCAGCACGACGAGCGCGACCGCGAGCAGCAGCTCGAACTGCACGTCGCGCACGGCCGCGCGGATCATCGTCGTGCGATCGGTGACGATCTCGACGTCGAGCGCGGCCGGCAGCGTCTCCTGCAGCTTCGGCAACTGCGCCTTGATCGCGTCGACGGTCGCGATCACGTTCGCGCCCGGCTGGCGCTGCACGTTCAGGATGATCGCGGGGTCCGAATTCACCCACGCGCCGAGCTTGGTGTTCTCCGAGCCGGCGACGACCGTCGCGACGTCGGTCAACATCACCGGGCGGCCGTTCTTGTACGCGACGACCGCGCTGTTGTACTGGTCGGCGCTCGTCAACTGGTCGTTCGCGTTGATCGTGTACGCGCGCGTCGGGCCGTCGAAGTTGCCCTTCGGCGTGTTGACGTTCAGGTTCGAGATCGTCGTGCGCAGGTCGTCGAGGTTCATCCCGTACTTCGCGAGCGCGGTCGGGTTCGCCTGGATCCGCACGGCCGGCCGGTTGCCGCCCGACAGGCTGACGAGGCCGACGCCGGCGATCTGCGAGATCTTCATCGCGAGGCGCGTGTCGGCCAGGTCCTGCACCTGCGTGAGCGGCAGCGTCTTCGACTTGACGGCGAGCGTCAGCACCGGCGCATCGGCCGGGTTCACCTTCGCGTAGATCGGCGGGGCCGGCAGATCGGACGGCAGCAGGTTGCCGGCCGCGTTGATCGCGGCCTGCACTTCTTGTTCGGCGATGTCGAGCGGCAGGTCGAGCGAGAACTGCAGCGTGATCACCGATGCACCGGCCGAGCTTTGCGACGACATCTGGTTCAGCGACGGCATCTGTCCGAACTGGCGTTCGAGCGGCGCGGTGACCGACGACGTCATCACTTCCGGGCTCGCGCCCGGATAGAAGGTCTGAACCTGGATCGTCGGGTAGTCGACCTCGGGCAGCGCGGCGAGCGGCAGGAACCGCAGCGCGACGAGACCGGCCAGCATGATCGCCGCCATCAGGAGAGCGGTGCCGACCGGCCGGAGAATGAAGAGGCGGGATGGATTCATCGAGCGGCCCGCGCGTTACTGGGCCGCGGGGGCCGCTGCCTGCGACGCGCCGTGCCGGTGTCCGCCGCGATGACCGCCGGCGCCCGATGCCGCACCTGCGCCGTGCGCGCCCGACGCGCCTTTCGGCTTGTCGGCCGGAATCGAGATCTTCGCGCCTTCGCGCAGGCGATCCGAGCCGTCGGTCACCACGCGCTCGCCGAGCGCGACGCCGCTGACGATGCTCGTGCGTTCGCCGTCGACCGGGCCGACCGTGACCTTGCGCACGGTCACCGTGTTGTCGGGTTTCACGACGTAGACGAACTGGCCGATCGAGCCCGTCAGCACGGCGGAGGTCGGCACGATCGTCGCGTTGCGTATCACGTCGACGAGCAGCCGCGTGTTCACGAACTGATTCGGGAACAGCATGCCTTCCTTGTTATCGAAGTTCGCGCGCAGCTTGACCGTGCCGGTGCTCGTGTCGATCTGGTTGTCGAGCGTCGCGAGCGAGCCCGTCTCGAGCGGCACCGTGTTGTTGCGGTTGTAGGCGGTGACCGACAGCTTCCGGCCCGCGTTCACCTGCTTGAGAATCTGCGGCAGATTGTCTTCCGACGTCGTGAAGATCACGCTCATCGGCTGCAACTGCGTGATCACGACGATACCGTTGGTGTCGCCCGGCGTCACGTAGTTGCCCGGGTCGACCTGGCGCAGGCCGACGCGACCGGAGACGGGCGCCGTGATGCGCGCATACGTGAGATTGAGTTTCGCGGAATCGATCGCGGCCTGGTCGGTTTTCACCGCGCCTTCGTACTGCTTGACGAGCGACGCCTGCGTATCGACGGTTTGCGACGCGATCGAGTCCTGCGACAGCAGCGTCTGGTAGCGCTTCAGGTCGAGGCGGGCCGTCGCGAGCAGCGCCGCGTCGCGGGCATGCGTGCCTTCGGCGTTCTCGAGCGCGACCTGGTACGGGCGCGGATCGATCTGCGCGAGCACGTCGCCCTTCCTGACGATCTGGCCTTCCTGGAACGACACCGACTGCAGGTAGCCCGACAGTTGCGTCTTCACCGTCACGTTCGCGAGCGGCGTGACGGTGCCGAGCGCGGACAACACGATCGGCATCTCGCCCTGCGTCGCGGTGGCGACCTGCACCGGCTGCGGCACGTTCGCCATCGCAGCAGGGCCGCCGCGGCCGCGATGGCTGCCCGCAGCGGCGCTGGCGCCCGCGCCTTTCGCGGTGTTGCCTGCCGCCGGCGTGCGGTTCCACGGGTGCCACCACAACAGGCCGCCGATGACGACGACCGCGACGGTCCCGAGCAGCAGCGTGCGGCGCGGGCGGCGTGCGACGGTGGGTGCGGGGTCTTTCGAAGGGGGCGTGGGCTTTTGTTCGTTATCCATCGTGTTCTGTCAGGAAGACGGCGCGGCGGCCCGGAAATCGGGCTGCTCGGCTGCGCGTGGGGCGACGCGGCGGGGCGGCCCGGCTCGGTCCGGGGCCCCGCCGATCCGCGCGGGAAAAGAGCGGTGCACACCGCGAATGCGGTGCGACGATGGGCATGATCCTACGTGCCGTCCCCGTTACAGTCCAGCGGTCTATCTTTCAACGGGTTACGGTCGTTACACAACGCGACACGCCGATGACGAAACGATTACGAGCCGACACGCCGGGCCGGCGCGCCGCCGATTTCGCGGGTGATTTTCGCGATGCATTCGTGCAGCGCGGGCACGACGTGTTCCTGCAGCCATTCGGGCGGACACTGGTGCGACGCACCGCCGCAATTCACCGAATAGCGCTGGCCCGACGGGCCGACGAAACCGGCCGCGACCGCGTTCAGGCCTTCGCGCCATTCGCCGATCGCGATCGCGTGGCCGTCGCGCATCGCATCGTCGAGCGCGGGTGTCAGGCGGGCGGACACGTGCGGCCAGTCGTCGCCGGCGGTGGTGCGCAGCGACTCGAGCAACTGGCGGCGCTCGTCGTCCTCGAGCGCGGCGAGATACGCGCGGCCCACGGCCGTACGTGCGATGTCCATCCGCGAGCCGATTTCGAGGCGCGTGACGAGCACGGCCGAACGCGGGCGGATCACGTCGATCGCGACCATGTCGAGCCGGTCGCGCACCGCGAGGTGCACGGACAGCGACGTGCGTTCGGCCAGCTCGATCATGAACGGCCGGGAACGCGCGCGGATGTCGAAGTTGCGCAGGAAGCCGTGGCTGAGTTCGAGCACCGACGCGGTCAGCACGAAGCGCTCGCTGTCGGGCAACTGGAACAGGAAGCCGGCGCTGACGAGCGTCGCGGTGATGCGCGAGACGGTCGGCTTCGGGATGCCGGTCAATTCGGTCAGTTCGCGGTTGCTGACGGGGGCGTCGGCAGCCGCGATGCGGCGCAGCACGGCGAGACCGCGGGCGAGGGCGGTGATCTCGTCGGGCGACGATTCACGGTCCCGCGACGCGGGAGAGGTTACAGTGGTCGACACGAGGGATTCTCTCTAATTCCGAAACTCGATTTCAATTTTGTTGGTATTGTAGGACTATTGCCAAAAGATGCATGTTCCGCGGGTGAATCGGTCATTGGATGAGATTTTACGGGTTCACCCTTGGTTTATTGGGAAAACACTCAAATGAGCGTTGTCGGAAAGTGCATGAACCGGTGCAAATACCGCTTGACTTGTCGGGCGGAAACGGAAAGAATGTCTCACGTTTTCGAAACATCGTTTCAAGAGTTTAACCGGCAACGATGTTTCGCGCAGTCTCTCAGGTTCTAGCACGGCCCTCGGAATGGCTAGAACTTTTTTAGCGCCACGGTCTCCGTGGCGCTTTTTTTTGCCCGTTTCCGACTGTCCGCCCGGACGCGTCAGGCCCGTATTATCCCCCGATCGCCGTAAACGCCCGTCTGGGCCAATTTCGTGGCTGCTTGCACGCGGGATGGACGTCGCTTGCACGAGATCCCCACGCGCAAAAAAAAGCGCGATGCCCGCAATGGGCATCGCGCGTGAAACGGCGTGGAGCGCCGACGAATGAACGGTGATGAAGAAAAGAAGCCTGGCCAGGCGCCCTGCAAGGAGCAACGCCCCTCGCGCGCGGCCCGTCAGCCCTTCGCGAGCTTGATGCTGGTCTGCTCCGCAGTCAGGTAGCCGACGCTCGCGCCGAAGCGATCCTTGTAGTTCGCGCGCACGAGCGGGTCGAGGGTCGGCTTGACCTTGTCGTGCAGCGGCGATTCCCAGTCGCCCGCGTGCTGGAAGTTGCTCATGATGTAAGTCCAGCCGTTGATCTCGTCGACCGCGTGCAGGCCTGTCGATTCGGCGCCCGCCGGGCACGACAGCACGCGCGCGAGCGACTTCGTGTCGACGTTGTAGGCCCACAGGAAGTTGTTCACGTGCATGCCCGAGTCTTCGCCGATGAACAGCGTGCGCAGCTTTTCGGAGAACTTCAGGTTGTCCGGGTTCGCGATCTTGTCCGGGTTCGCGAGGTTGCCGAGCGCGTCGGCCGCGGCGAGATCCTCGCCGACGAGCGCGGCGGGCGCGCCCATGTCGACCGGCACCCATTCGCTGTCGATCGCGCCGCCCGTCGTGTCGCGCTGGCCGGCCTTCAGGTTCAGCGCATAGACGGCGCCCGCGGCGATCTTCTTGTCGACCGCGACGTCGCGCGACACCGCGTTGCCCTTGACCATCGACGTTTCGATCCGCGACATCGCCGTGTAGACGATCTTGTCCTTCGCGTTCACGGTCGTGCCTTCGAGCTTCGTGAACGCCATGCTGCCGCCGAGCAGCGCCGCGTAGCGGTGCGTCTCGAGGAACGCGGCGGCCTTTTCCATCCCCGGCTTCACGCGCATCCAGTTGAACTTGCCGCCGAAGTGGATCTTCGTGTAGCTCGCATCGTTCGGATCGGCGGTCACCAGGTCCATGATGTCCGACGCCTTCAGCGTGTTCGCGAGCGTTTCGATTTCGCTGCTGGTCGCATGGCCGATCTTGATCCACGTGAGCGTCGCGGTGCCCGCGCCCGCGGACGACGTCTGCGTCCACTTCGCGACGTACAGCGTGCCGGCCGACAGGTCGGCCGCCTTGTCCGCGACGAACATGAACAGGCCGCCGTTGGTCGCATCGTCGCCCATCATCACCGTGCGCTGGTCCGGCATCACCTGGATCAGCTCGTGCGAGATGCGGCCGAGGCAGTAGTGCTTCTTCACCGTGCCGGTGCCGTCCGGATTCACGGTGATCTCCGGCAGATGGCCGTAGTGATACGGATTCGCCTTCGTCTCGTCGCCGAACGTGTTCTTGCTGAACGCCTTGAACTGCGCGTCGGTCGCGGCCTTGGTCGCATCCGGCTCGTATTCCTCGCTCGACAGGTGCGTGCCCCACGGCGACAGGCTGGCGCCGCAGGTGATCCACAGGCCGTGCGCCTTCGACGTGTCGACGTTGTGGTACTTCACGACCTTCAGCGCGCCGGTGGCCGGATCCTGGTCGAGCGTGAGCACGGCGATCGGCGACGGCAACTGGCCGTACTGCGACGCGCTGGCCTGGTCGCGCGTCGCGTATTCGAACTGCACGACCGCGAACACGGTGTTGCCCTTCACGCCGGGCACGTTCGCGTTCTTCAGCGTCAGCAGCGAGCTGCCGTCCGGGCAGTCCGAATAGAACTGGCGCTCCTTGCCGGCCACCGAGCGATCGATGATCGGCTGGTTGTTGATGTCGTAGTAGCCGCCCGCGAGCGTCGTGCCGCCGTTGCCGTCCGGCACCATGTCGCCCGTCACGAAGAACGGCCGGTATGCGAGCTTGAAGTTGCGCGACGAGCCGTCCGAGAACGACACCGACAGCGTCGAGCCGACCGTCGTCGTGGCCATCGCGGCCGCGTTGTCGAGCGTAGGCGCGGCCATCGTCGAGAATGCCGCCGACGTATAGGCAGCGGCGACCGGGGCCGGCGTCGACGCGGGATCGTCGTCGCCGCCGCAACCCGTCAGCAGGGCCGGCAGCGCGAGGCCGGAAAGGGGAAGCATGGGCGCGCCGGCGAGGATCTTCAGGGCCTGACGACGGGAAGCATTGGGCAACGCGGGCATGTGGAGTCCAGTTTCGGTTGTTGGAAGAATGGCCTTCGCGAAGCAGGCGAGCGGCAAGCTTCGCGAAGGCAAGTTGAAATCTGGACCGAAGTGTAGGGACGCTAGATGAAAGTTTTTTGAATTGGAAACGTAATGATGTGTCGGGCATCCGTCAGGCATGCTGCGGGATGCCCATCGGATGCTTGCTCGCGCTCAATCGCGCTCGGGCGTGGCCGAGATACGGTGAATCGACAGGTCGGCGCCGTCGAATTCGGCTTCGCGATCGAGACGCAGGCCGACGGTCGCCTTCAGCGCGCCGTAGACGAGCGTGCCGCCCGCGGTCGCGATCGCGATGCCGCCGAGCGTGCCGACGAGCTGTGACAGGAACGACACGCCGCCGAGACCGCCGAGCGCCGGCAGTCCGAACACGCCGGCCGCGAGGCCGCCGAGCGCGCCGCACATCCCGTGCAGCGGCCAGACGCCGAGCACGTCGTCGATGCGCCAGCGGTTCTGCACGCAGGTGAACATCGCGACGAACAGCGCACCGGCCGCCGCGCCCGTGACGAGCGCGCCGATCGGATGCATCACGTCGGAGCCCGCGCATACTGCGACGAGGCCCGCGAGCGGCCCGTTGTAGGTGAAGCCCGGGTCGTTGCGGCCGGCCATCCACGCCGCGAGCGTGCCGCCGACCATCGCCATCAGCGAGTTCACCGCGACGAGGCCGCTGATCTTGTCGAGCGTCTGCGCGCTCATCACGTTGAAGCCGAACCAGCCGACCGCGAGCACCCAGGCGCCGAGTGCGAGGAACGGGATGTTCGACGGCGGATGCGCGGCGATGCGGCCGTCCTTCGCATAGCGGCCGTGGCGCGCGCCGAGCAGCAGCACGGCCGGCAGCGCGACCCAGCCGCCGAACGCATGTACGACGACCGAGCCCGCGAAGTCGTGGAACGGCGCACCGAACGCGTGCACGAGCCACGCCTGCACGCCGTAGCGCTCGTTCCAGGCGATTCCTTCGAAGAACGGATAGATGAAACCGACGATGATCAGCGTCGCGACGAGCTGCGGGTTGAACTTCGCGCGCTCGGCGATGCCGCCGGACACGATCGCCGGGATCGCCGCGGCGAACGTCAGCAGGAAGAAGAAGCGCACGAGCGCGTAGCCGTTGTGCTGCGACAGCGTGCCGATGTCGTCGAAGAATTCGACGCCGTACGCGATCGTGTAGCCGATGAAGAAATACGCGAGCGTCGACACCGAGAAGTCGACCAGGATCTTCACGAGCGCGTTGACCTGGTTCTTCTTGCGGACCGTGCCGAGTTCGAGAAATGCGAAGCCCGCGTGCATCGCGAGCACCATGACGGCGCCGATCAACAGGAACAGTGTGTCGACGCCGGATTTCAGACCATCCATGCCCTGGCTTCCTTGCGCAAAAAACGGGCAAGGAATGCAAGTATCGAGCCAACCTGGTGAACGGCTGCGTGGAATTGGTGCCCGGATACCGCACGATGCGGTATTCCGGTGAATCGTGCACGCGATCGGGGCGGGGCGGATGCCGAAGGAGCGCCCGGTTCTCTGCACGCGTGTGGTGCGGTACGTGCCGAATCGGTGCGTGCGACGATTGAAGCGGTGCGCGATCCTGCGTCGCCGTGCACCGATCTGGCGCGTCAGTGGCGCGCGAACAGCGTGGGCGGCCGACGCAGCCGCAGCGCGCACGCCGACCAGTAGCCGGCGACGGTCGCCAGCCCGAGCGCGGCCAACGCGAGCGCCGCGAAGCCGGCGACGGACTGGCCGTCGCCGTCGGCGCCGAGGATGCCTTGCGCGACGATCAGCGCGGCCGTCCAGAAACCGATCACGGCCTGCGTGAGCAGGCGCGCGCAGGCGATGCGGCGCGGACGCCCGGATTCGGCGAGGCGGCGCGCCGACGGCGCGCGCAGGCTCATGAACAGGGTGGCGGCGAGCAGTGCGGCCAGGGCGATGAGCCAGTCGACGAGGAAAGCCATAACGAGAAAAAGGGGGCACGGAAGAAGCGAATTGAAGCGTGCCCACTTTAGAGGTGCGGCGCCCGCGATTGAATCAGACGAATCCGAAATTGAAAGGGATTTTTAATGGCGGGTCGTCATTGAGCCTGTTCCACAGGCGGTATCATCGACACCGGTCCAACCACGAGGTCGTGCAACGCGCGGCCGGAGATTGCTGATGAACATGAAGACATCGCGGGCGCGTCGCGTGCCCGGGTCCGTGCTGGCGGCCGTGGCCGCCGGCGCGTTGCTGTTGCTCGCGGGCTGCGAGAAGTCCGGCACGCCGGCCGCGCAACCCGATACGGCCGCGAGCGCGGCCGCCGATGCGGCGAACAATGCGGCCAAGGCGCTCGACCAGATGGCGAGCACCGTCAACCAGCAGATCAATGCGGCGAAGGCGGGCCTCGCATCCGCGGCGTCGGCCGTGCCGCCGTTGTCCGCAAGCGGCCTCGCGTCGGCCGCGCAGGCGCAGATCGACGCGGCGGCGTCCGCCGTCGTCGCGCATGCGGCTTCAGAAGCGGGCGCGAAGATCGCCGAAGCCGGCAAGAAACTCCAGCAGTGGAGCCAGCAGAACGCCGCGGGGGCGAAACCCGCGAGCGGCGAATGACGCGGGCTTGCACGATCCGCAAAATGTAATTATGATGGTTACACATGTCGCCGGCCGCGGGTCGGGCCGGTGTCGCCGAGTGAGTCAGGAATGAATACCAGCAGCCGGTTCGCGTTCGCCGTTCACGTGCTCGCCTTGCTGTCGATGCAGGAAGGCGTGCCGTTGTCGTCCGACGTCATCGCGGGCAGCGTGAATACGAATCCGGCGCTGATTCGCCGGTTGCTGTCGATGCTGGCAGCAGCCGGGCTGACCACGTCGCAGCTCGGTGCGGGCGGCGGTGCGCTGCTCGCGCGCGAGCCCGGCGAGATCACGCTGCTCGACGTGTATCGTGCGGTCGACGATGCGCAACTATTCGCGCTGCACCGCGAGGCGCCGAATCCGGCGTGTCTCGTCGGGCGGCACATCCAGGGCGTGCTGACCGGCTATATCGGCGACGCGCAGCGCGCGATGGAGGCTTCGCTCGCCACGCGCACGTTGGTCGACGTGACGGCCGACATGCTGGATCTGGAACAGCGCACGCAACGAGCGGCGCGCGCCGGCGGGTAAACGGCGGCGGGCGACCGGCAGCGGGGCAACTTGCGGCGGACAACCGACGACGGGTGCCCGGCGGCAGGGCAGGCAGGAAGCCGGACGGCGCGGACGCGCGACGATCGGCGCAACGGGGGCTTCGCCCCGTTTTTTTTCGGTCTTATATGTAATTAATTGTGTTACATATTTTTATTTCTGGAGAATCGATATGACGCAACGTTCGTTGAATATCGCGCTGTTCGGCGCCACCGGCATGATCGGCTCGCGCATCGCGGCGGAAGCCGTGCGGCGCGGCCACCGCGTCACGGCGCTTTCGCGCCATCCGGGCGCATCCGGCGACGGCATCACCGCGAAGGCGGCCGACCTGTTCGACGCCGCCAGCATCGCGGCCGCGCTGCCGGGCCATGACGTCGTCGCAAGCGCGTACGGCCCGAAGCAGGAAGATGCGGCGCAGGTCGTCGCGGTTGCGAAGGCGCTGGTCGCCGGCACGCGTCAGGCCGGGTTGAAGCGGCTCGTCGTGGTGGGCGGCGCCGGTTCGCTCGAAGTCGCGCCGGGCAAGCAACTCGTCGACACCGAAGGTTTCCCGGACGCGTACAAGCCGCAGGCGCTCGCGCACCGCGACGCGCTCGGCTACCTGAAGACGGTCACCGATCTCGACTGGACCTTCTTCGCACCGGCTGCGCTGATCGCGCCGGGCGAGCGCACGGGCACGTTCCGCACCGGCATCGGCAAGCTGATCGTGGACGCGCAAGGCAACAGCAAGATCTCGGCGGAAGATTACGCGGTCGCGTTCGTCGACGCGCTGGAGCAGGACAGCTTCGTGCGCGAGATCGCGACGGTCGCGTATTGAGCGGCGTGACGGCCGGCGGCGGGTAAGCGCCGGCCCGGGTGCGACGTGCAAGCGGCGACGCGCAGCCATTTCAGGCGATTCCGCCCTCGCGGGTGGCGTCGCCTGTTTCATTTGGCGCGCGAAAGCGTCGCATGCATGACGGATCGGTATTTACACCGGTCGACGCAACGAAGCAGTTTTCATATTGTTCCCCGTCGGGCAGGATGAATAGAATAAATTTCTATCGACGAGGGAATGGAGAAATGGACGCCATCGATCGCAAGCTGCTGGAGCTGCTGCAGGCGGATGCCACGCTGCCGATCGCCGAGCTCGCGCAGCGCGTGAACCTGTCGCAGACGCCGTGCTGGAAGCGCGTGCAGCGGCTGAAGGAAACCGGCGCGATTCGCGCGCAGGTCGCGCTGTGCGATCCGCGCAAGCTCGGGGTCGGCACGACCGTGTTCGTCGCGATCCGCACGAACCAGCACACCGAGGAATGGGCGCAGCGTTTCACGCAAGCGGTGCGCGACATGCCGGAAGTGGTCGAGGTCTACCGGATGAGCGGCGAGACCGATTATCTGCTGCGCGTCGTCGTGGCCGGGATCGACGACTACGACCGCGTCTACAAGCAACTGATTCGCACGGTGCCGCTGTTCGACGTCAGTTCGTCGTTCGCGATGGAGCAGATCAAGTATTCGACCGCGCTGCCCGTGCGCGATCTGGCCGAGCCCGCCTGACGGACACGCCGCCGCGCCGGCGGCGCGGTGTCAGCGGCCGCGCGCGAGTGCGCGTGCGCGCTCGTCGGCCAGTGCGTCGCGGCGCACGAAATCCGCGACGAACGGGCTGGCCGGATGATGGTGCAGCGCGTACGGCGTATCCCATTGCGCGAGCCGGCCGTCCTTCATCACGCCGATCCGGTCGGCGATCGCGAACGCTTCCGCCTGATTGTGCGTGACGAGGATCGCGGTGTGCCCCGTGTGCTTCAGGATGTCGCGCAGCTCGAACGCGAGCCGCTCGCGCGTATCGACGTCGAGATTGGAGAACGGTTCGTCGAGCAGCAGCAATTCCGGCGACGGCGCGAGTGCGCGCGCGAGGGCGACGCGCTGCTGCTGGCCGCCCGACAGTTCGTGCGGATACGCGTCGCCGGAATCGGCGAGGCCGACGAGCTCGAGCATCTGCGCGACGCGCAGGCGCCGTTCGGCCTTCGGCCAGCGCCGCAGGCCGAACGCGACGTTGTCGGCCGCGCTCAGGTGCGGGAACAGCGCGTAATCCTGGAACATCATGCCGATGCGCCGCCGCTCGGGCGGCACGTCGAGCGACGGCGCCGCGACCGGCGTGCCGTCCAGCACGATGCGCCCCATGCGCACGGGTTCGAAGCCGGCGATCGCGCGCAGCACGGTGGTCTTGCCGCAGCCGGACGCGCCGAGCAGGCAGCCGATGTCGCCGCGCGGTAGCGCGAGGCTCAGGCCGTCGACGACGGTGCGGCGGCCGTGCGGCGTGTCGTAGGCGATGCAGAGGTCGTCGAGTTCGAGCAGGTTCACGGTATCAGCCTCCGATCTTGTGGCGGGTGCGTGCGAGCAGGATCACGGGCACGAGCCCGGCCAGCACGATCGCGAGCGCGGCGACCGCGCCTTCTTCATAGGTGCCGCGCGCGGCTTCCGCATACAGCCACGTCGCGAGCGTGTCGAAGTTCAGCGGGCGCAGCAGCAGCGTGGCCGGCAGTTCCTTCATCGCGTCGACGAACACCAGCAGCGCGCTCGTTGTGAGCGCGGGCCGCAACAGCGGCAGATGGACGCGGCGCAACGTGCCGCCGGCCGTTTCGCCGAGCGAGCGCGCGGCCTGTTCGAGCGATGGCGGAATGCGCGCGAGGCCGGCCTCGATGCCGCCGGCCGGAATCGCGAGGAAGCGCACGGTGTAGGCGATCACGAGCGCGGTCGCGGAGCCCATCAGCAGCAGTCCGTCGCGGCCGAGCGCCACGCCGAACAGCCGGTCGGCCGCCGCGAACGGAATCAGCAGGCCGATCGCGAGCACGGTGCCCGGCACCGCGTACCCGAGGCTCGCGATCCGCGTGCACAGGCGGGCAGGGCCCGCACGCGCGCTGTCGCGCTGCGCGCGCGCGGCCCATGCGACGACGAGCCCGCATGCGAGCGTCGCGGCGGTGGCGGCGGTCGCGATCGTCAGCGTGTTCGCGAGCCCCGTCATCAGTTGCGCGGATACGCCGCCGACGAGGTGCAGCCGCTTGCCGGTCTCGACCGCGAGATAGGCGGCCGGCGCGCCGAAGCCGAGCAGGACTGGCAGCCAGCCGAGCGCCGCGGCGCCCAGCGCGGCCGTGCCGGCCAGGCGGCGCGGCGCGATCGGCCGCATGCGCCGACCGTGCGCGTAGCGCTGGCGGCGGCGCCCGTAGCGTTCGAGCGCGATCATGCCGACGACGATCGCGAGCATCGCAAGGGCGATCTGCGCGGCGCCGGCGAGATCGGAGCGCGTGATCCACGTCGTATAGACGGACACGGTCAGCGTCTGCACGCCGAGAAATTCCGACGCGCCGATATCGTTCAGCGTTTCGAGCAGCGCGAGGCTCATGCCGACCGCGATCGCCGGCCGGGCAAGCGGCACGACGACGCGCCAGAATGTCGCGACGCGGCCGGCGCCGAGTGTGCGCGCGGCCTCGAGCAGGCTCGCGGACTGCGTGACGAACATCGCGCGCGTACTCAGATAGACGTACGGATACAGTACGAAGCCCAGCACGAAGATCGCGCCGGGCAGCGAGCGCAGATCGGGCAGGCGGAACTGGCGCGGGCTGTCGAAGCCGAGCAGCCAGCGGATCGCGCCCTGCACGGGGCCGATCGGATGCAGCAGGTCGAGATACGCGAACGCGACAATGTAGGTGGGCACCGCGAGCGGCAGCAACAGCGCCCAGGTCAGGATCCGGCGGCCGGGAAATTCGTACGCGGTGACGAGCCATGCGCAGCCGGTGCCGACGATCGACACGATCGTGCCGACGCCCGCGAGCAGCAGCAGCGTATTGACGAGCGCCTGCGGCAGCACGAATTCGGCGAGATGCCGCCAGTGCGCGAGATCGGCGTCGAACGCGGCGGCCACGAGCACCGCGAGCGGCGCCGCGACCGCCGCGGCGATCGTCAGCGCCGCGAGCAGCCACAAGCTGCCCGCGCGCGGCTCTCGATAGACGCGGGCAGGCGATGCGTCAGTTGTCAAAGCCGACCTTGTCGACGAGCTGGCTCGCCTGCTTGCGATGCTTCGCGATATCCGCCAGCGGCAGCGGGTCGATCTTCAGCGTGCCGAAGCTCGCGATCACCGGGTCGAGCTTCACGTTCGCGCGCACCGGGTATTCGTAGTTCGCCTGCGCATACAGCGCCTGCGCTTCCGGCGACACCAGGTATTCGAGCAGCTTCACCGCATTGGCCTTGTGCGGCGCATGCTTCGCCACCGTCGCGCCGCTGATGTTCACGTGCGTGCCGCCGCTCTTCGCGTTCGCGAACGTCGGGCGCACGACCTTGATCGCGTCGCCCCATTTACGCGCATCGCTGCCGGCTTCGGCATGCTTCATGTGGCCGACGTAGTACGCGTTCGCGAGCCCGACGTCGCAGATCCCGCCGAGGATGTCGCGCGCGACGTCGCGATCGCCGCCCGTCGCCTTGCGCGCGAGGTTCGCCTTCACGCCGCGCAGCCATTGCTCGGTCGCGGCCTCGCCGTCGTGCGCGATCATCGCCGCGACGAGCGCCGTGTTGTACGGATGCTGGCCCGACCGGATGCAGACCTTGCCCTTCCATTTCGGATCGGCGAGATCCTCGTAGCGGAACGCATCGACCTTCAGGTCCTTTTCGACGTACAGCACGCGGTCGCGCAGCGACAGCGCGTACCAGTCGCCGTTCGCGCCGCGCAGGTTCGCGGGAATCGCGTCGTCGAGCGCCTTCGAGCGCACCGGTTGCGTGACGCCGCCGTCGACGAGGTCGAGCAGGTTGCCGACGTCGACCGTCATCAGCACGTCGGCCGGCGACTGCGCGCCTTCCGCCTTCACGCGCTCGAGCAGGCCGTCCTTCACGAACACCGTGTTGACCTTGACGCCGCTCTGCTTCGTGAACGCATCGATGAGCGGCTGGATCAGCTTCGGCTCGCGGGTGGTGTACAGGCTCACTTCCTCGGCCGCATGGGCAAGCGGCGCGAAGGCGGCCGCAGCCAGGGCGAGGGCGCCGGCGAGCGGCAGCAGGCGGGTGCGCGGATTCGACATGGAGAACTCCGGTGGGGCAGGTGGACGAGGAAGCGTTCCGGAGCGCGCCTGCCGCCCGAACGACCCGGAACATTACAAAATGAAAGATTAGCGATTCTAAATCGAAATGGGAATGATTAACAAACGAAAGCTTGCGGAAAGCGGCGGAGATGCACGGGGCGGGGATCGGCGAACGGGGCGGCGCAGCGCGGGCGCAAGCGCGTAGAATGCCCGCTTCGACGAATTTGACGGAGCCGCACCGACCATGAACGATCAGCGCAAGAAGAACCCTGTCCGCAACGTGAGCATCCTGATCGTCGTGGCCGTGCTGCTCGTGATCGGGACGATCCTGTACAACGCGATTTCGCAGAAGCACGCGTACGACGAGGCCCATCCGGCCGAGGCCGCGAGCGCCGCGTCGCACTGAACGCCGGCGTGCATGATCGCTGCGCGGCGCGATGGAGCCGTGGGCGAGACGCAGGGGGCAGGAGGAGACGGGGGCGGCGCGACGCGTGATCCATCGCATCGCGCCGGACAGACGCAGGCGCCGAGGCCGGCGCGCCGCATGGAACAATCAGTCGAGCGTCATCGTGACGCAGGGGCGAACTTCGGGCGGATCCGTGCGTAGAACACGGCCGCGAGCAGCGCGAGCCACGCCGCGCCGACATACAGCGCGACGCGCGTATCGTCGAACCAGCCGAGCATCACGATCACGAAGCCCATGAATGCAATCGTCAGCGCGGGCGCCACGGGCCACAGCGGCACCTTGAACTTCAGCGCCGCGACTTCCGCACCCGACAGGCGGCGACGCATCGCCACCTGCGACAGCAGGATCATCAGCCAGACCCACACGGTCGCGAACGTCGCGATCGCGGCGACCACCAGGAACACGTCCTTCGGCATCAGGTAGTTGAGCAGCACGCCGACCAGCAGCGCGGCGGCCATCACGAGCACCGTGACCCACGGCACGCCGTGGCGCGACGTCGTCATCAGCACGCGCGGCGCCTGACCCTGCCGCGCCATCCCGAACATCATCCGGCCCGCGCCGAAGATGTCGCTGTTGATCGCCGAGATCGCCGCGCTGATCACGACGAGGTTCAGGATCGTCGCGGCGGATTTCACGCCGAGCGCCGAGAAGATCTGCACGAACGGGCTGCCGTCGCTGCCGACGCCGGTCCACGGGCCGATCGACATCAGCACCACCATCGTCAGCACGTAGAACAGCAGGATGCGCGCGGGCACCGCGTTGATCGCGCGCGGAATCACGCGCTCCGGGTCCTTCGCCTCGCCGGCGCTCATCCCGATCACCTCGATCCCGCCGTACGCGAAGATCACGACCGACAGCGACGCGATCAGCCCGCCGATTCCGTTCGGCAAGAAGCCGCCGTGGTTCCACAGGTTCGCGAACGTCGGCACGTCGGCGGAATGACCGAGGTGCATGCCGGTCAGCAGGATCGCGACGCCGCCGCCGATCATCGCGACGATCGCGCCGACCTTGATGATCGACAGCCAGAATTCGAGCTCGCCGAACACCTTCACGTGGCACAGGTTCAGCCCGCAGATGATCGCGACGACGCCGAGCACCCAGATCCATTGCGGGACATCCGGAAACCAGAAGCCCATGTAGATGCCGAACGCGGTGATGTCGGCGATCGCGACGATCACCATTTCGAGCGTGTAGGTCCAGCCGGTGACGAAGCCCGCGAACGGGCCGAGGTTCTCGGTCGCGTAGTGGCCGAACGAGCCCGCGACGGGTTCGCGCACGGCCATCTCGCCGAGCGCGCGCATCACCATGTAGACGGCCGCGCCGCCCAGGAGGTACGCGAGGATCACCGCCGGACCCGCGAGCTGAATCGCGGACGCCGACCCGTAGAACAGGCCCGTGCCGATCGCCGAGCCCAGCGCGAGAAAGCGGATGTGCCGCGCGCTCAGGTGGCGCTGCAAGTTTTTCATCGAGTCTCCGATATCGTTATGCGACGAACCGGGCGAGCGGGGCCGGCCCGATTGGCTCAAGTTGTCTATACAACTTGAATGTGAACGAATGATAACAAGCCGGGCCCGGTGACCGGAATCGGGTATTCCCTGACTGGCGCGGCGAGCGGAACGGCGCTTGGGGCATTCGTGCGCCCGCAGGCGCGGGCCGCGTGGCGCGGGTGGGGCTTGCTTCGGGGCAATCGTCAAGCCGGAGCGCGCCGATAGCGGAGCCGCGACGTGCGCGGGCCGGCCTGCCGGCGCGGACATGCGCGGTCAGGCGGGCAGGCGGATCACGCTCGCATCCTTGCGGATCAGCAGCGACGACGCGAGCATCTGCTTGCACTGGTGCGCGAGCACCTTCAGGTCGTGCGTGAGCTCGGCGCCGACCGCGTCGGATTTCTCCGCGGACACGACCATCGCATCGAGATCGCGCGTGATCTGCTTCGACGTTTCGAGCTGGTCGGCAGGCGGCGGCTCGCCGGCTTCGGCTTTCTCGAGATTCTCGAGCACGGCGGCGAGGCCGCGCTGCAGTGCGTCGTCGTGGACGAGGCCGCCATCGGCCGCGCATGCGCTGCGAATCAGCGGTGCGGCAGCCGTGATCTGCGCGCCGAGCACGTGCGTCTGCACGAGCAGGTCGTTCAGTTCGGGCACGAAGCGCTGGTGCGCCTTCGGCTCGATCATCATCCGCTGGAACGCCTGCCCGAGGTTCGCGAACGCGATGTGCACGTCCTTGCGGGCGAGGCGGTAGCGGTAGTCGTCGTCGAGCGTGCTGGCCGGCGTTTCGATCGCCGCGGCGACGACGGGTACGACGGCCGCGCCGTCGGCGGTCGGCACCGGCGGCGGCGACATGCCGCGCCCGGCGCGCCACACGGCCTCGAAATACTTGCGGGTGGACGTCAGCATGTCGGTGACGAGCTTGCCCATCAGCCGGTATTCCCAGTACGGGAACAGCCGGCTCGCGGCGATCGCGATCATGCAGCCGACCACCGTGTCGATCGCGCGCTCGCCGATGATCCGCATGCTGCCCGGCGCGAGCAAGTGAAACATCAGCAGCACGTACGACGACGTGAACACGACGCTTGCCGCATAGTTGAACAGCAGCAGGCTGTAGCTCATCACCATCGACCCGAACATGATCACGATCAGCAGGTGCGGCTCCTTCACCGTGTAGATCAGCGCGATGCTCGCCGCGCAGCCGATCAGCGTGCCGATGATCCGCTGTGCGTTGCGCTGCTTGGTCAACGAGTAGCCGGGCTTCAGGATGATGATGGTGGTCATCACGATCCAGTACGCGTTCGTGAGCGGCAGCAGCCGGCCGATCCAGAAGCCGACCGCCACGGCGATCGTCACGCGCAGTGCATGGCGGAAGCTCGGCGAACGCATGTTCAGGTTCGAGAAGATCAGCAGCGGCGACATGCGGCGGCGCTGCAGGAAACGCGTGAGCGCCTTGTCGATCTTCAGTTCGGTTTGCTGCGGATCGGCGTGGCCCGACAGGTTGCGGCGCATCCGGTCGATCAGGCGCGTCGCGCTCCAGATGCGCCGGAACGTCGCGAGCACGGCCGCATACGCTTCCGCGTTGGTGGCCGCGAAGTTCTTCTTGCGCATCAGCTCGATCTCGTACTCGATCGCGCGCAGCTCGGCCTTCACGCTGATGCGTGAATGCGGCGCGCGGTTCTCGAGCACCGCGAGGCCGATCTGCTCGAGATCGGCGGCGGCCTTGCGGATCAGGTCGCGGTAGAAAATGATGAGATCCGAGCCGCCGAACGTGTTGCGCACGAGCGGGTAATCGGTGTGCGCGCCGACGAACAGCTCGTGCAGGTCGACGCTGTTGATGAACAGGTTGTACATCGTCGTGCGGCCGGGGTCGAGCTTGCCGCGCCGCAGCTTCGGCAGGTTGCGCAGCACGATGTCGCGCGCGGTTTCCTGCGTTTCGACCGCGGTGATCTGCCGGGCGACGAGATTGCGGTAGCACTCGTCGAGATCGGCGTCGAGATCGTAGAACTGCGCGCGCGCGAGCAGGTAGTCGGCACAGGCGAACAGGCTTTCGGCCAGCGCCTGCTGCTCGATCCGGCGCGCCTGCCATTGCGACACGAGCGTGGCCCAGTACGTGTACCAGAGGCCGCCCGCGAGAATCCAGCCCGCGTTGACGAACGCCTGCAGCGGCGTGAATTTCTCCTCGAGCGTCATCACCATCATGAACAGCGTCGCGAAGCTGATCTGCGGCCAGCGGTTGCCGTAGACGACGATCAGCGACAGCACGAACGTGAGCGGCACGATCGTGAGCCACAGCGCGAAGATGTTCGGTGTCGCGAGGCCGGTGGCGAGCGCGGCCAGGAAGCCGATCACGCTGCATGCGAGCATTTCGTTGTGCTTGTACTTGAGCGGGCCCGGCATGTCGACGACGCACGCGCCGAGCGCGCCGGTCGAGATCGTGAAGCCGAGCTCCCGGTTATGAAACACGATCAGGCACAACACGGCCGGCAGTGACACGCCGACCGCGATCCGCAGGCCGCCGAAAAAGTACTGGCTGTAGAAAAACTTTCTGATTTCGACCGAATAGCGCATCGATGGGCTGAATGGCAGACGAAGACGCCCGGGGGCGGCGTATTGACTGGCGACGAGTCTATCGTATTTCGCCGCTCGCAAAAGCTGGCTTTCCGGCCGAGGTTCGCGGCGGCGGCCCATTTGCTATCCTTGGTGATCCTGTTCGCCCGATCTCGCCGGTGCGAGGTTCCGACGCCCGCTTCATGCTCCATCTTTTCTATTCGAACCGTCACGAAACGCTGGCCGACGCGCTGCTCGAAGATCTGGCCGCGTTTCCGGCCCGCAACGGCCCGTGGGCGCCGCAACAGGTCATCGTGCCGAGCGCGGCGCTGCGCCGCCGCCTCGAGCTCGACATCGCCGCGCGCAACGGCGTGTGCGCGAACGTCGAATTCACGTATCTCGCGCAGTGGCTGTGGGCGCAGATCGGCCGTGTGCTGACGGTGCCCGCGCGCTCGCCGTTCGCGCCAGACCGGCTCGTGTGGCGCTGCTACCGGCTGTTCGCGCAGGCGGCCGACGGCGCGCCGTGGCTCGCGTCGCCGCGGCTGGCCGCGTATCTGTCGGCCTCCGACGATGCGATGCGCTACGAACTGGCTCATCGCGTCGCGGCCGTGCTCGATCATTACCTGACCTATCGCCCCGAATGGCTGGCCGCGTGGCAGGCCGGCGAATCGGTGCTCGCGGGCGACGGCGCGCCGCGCGGGATCAGCGACGCCGCACGCGACGACGAGCGCTGGCAGGCCGCGCTGTGGCGCGCGCTGCTCGCCGAGCTGAGCGACAGCGGTACGCCGCCGGCGCACCGCTTCCTCGTCGAAGCGCGCCATCTCGATGCCGATGCGCTCGCGCGCGCCGACTGGCCCGAATCGGTCAGCGTGTTCGCATTGCCGACGATGCCGCCGCTGCACGTCGCGCTGTTGCGCGAACTGTCGCGCTGGATCGACGTGCGCGTCTACGCGCTGAATCCGTGCCGCGAATTCTGGTTCGACATCGTGACCGCCGCGCACGCCGAGGCGCTCGATGCGGCCGGGCGGCGCGATTACCAGGAGGTCGGCCATCCGCTGCTCGCCGAATGGGGCAGGCAGACGCAGGCGCAATTGCACATGCTGCATGAACTGACCGAAAGCGCCGCGTCAGGCGATGCGTCGCGTTTCGTCGAGAATCCTGCGCCTACCTGGCTGGCGCGCGTGCAGAACGCGATCCTCGAACTGCAACCGGAGGCCGAGCTCGGCGACACGCCGGTCGAGCGCGGGATCGAGGTGCACGTGTGCCACAGCCTCGCGCGCCAGCTCGAGGTGCTGCACGACCGGCTGCTCGCGTGGTTCGACGCCGATGCGAGCCTGCAGCCGTCCGACGTGCTCGTCGCGGTGGCCGATCTCGCTGCGGCCGGGCCGTTGATCGACGCGGTGTTCGGCACGGCCGGCGCCGGCGGTGCGCGGGTGCCTTACCGGATCACCGGCCTGCCGCCGTCGCAGGCGAATCCGGTCGCGCGCGTGCTGCTCGACTGGCTCGCGTTGCCGGAGCGGCAGGTCGGCGCGCCGGAGCTGGTCGAATGGCTGCGCGTGGATGCGGTGGCCGCGCGCTACGACATCGACGCGGCCGCGCTCGAAACGGTGCAGACCTGGCTCGCGGCCGCCGGCGCGCGGCGCGGGCTGTCGCCGCTCGCGAGCGACGACGCGGCCGTGCCTGCGCCGCGCCATACGTTCTCCGATGCGCTCGCGCGGCTCTTTCTCGGCTATGCGATGCCCGAAGGGGCGGCGCCGATCGGTGCGTGGCTGCCGATCGAGGCGGCCACGGGCAGCGAGGCCGAACTGCTCGGCCGGCTCGCACGGTTTACCGACGATCTCGACGGCTTCGCGCGGCGGCTCGCGGAGTCGCACACGCCGCGCGGCTGGAGCGAACTGTTTGCGGACACGCTCGCGCGCTTCTTCGACTCGGGCGCCGCGTATGCGGACGCGCTGGCCGGCGTGCGCGACGCGCTCGACGCGATGCTGGCCGCGATGACGGAGGGCGCGCCCGACGAGGCGTTGCCGGCGGCCGTCGTCCGCGCGGGGCTCACCGCGGCGCTCGACGATCCGGCCCGCGGCGGCGTGCCGTGGGGCGGCGTCACGTTCTCGTCGTTGACGAGCTTGCGCGGGCTGCCGTATCGCGTCGTCTGCCTGCTCGGAATGGATGACGGCGTGCTGCCGAGCCTCGCGCGCGCGGACGAGTTCGACCTGATGGCCGTGCTGCCGAAGCTGGGCGATAGGCAGCGCCGCGACGACGAGCGCAATCTGTTTCTCGACCTGTTGCTCGCCGCCCGCGACCGGTTGCTGATCGCCTATACGGGCCGCAGCATTCGCGACAACGCGCCGTTGCCGCCCGCGGCGCTGGTCGACGAACTGCTCGATCATCTCGCGGACGTCACGGCCGGGCCCGGCGCCGCACCGGACGCGGTCGATGCCGCGCGTCGCGCGTTCATCGTCGAGCATCCGCTGCAACCGTTCGCGGCCGCGTATTTCCAGCCGGGCAGCGGCCTCGTTTCGTATGACGCCGAGCGGGCGGCGCTCGCGTCGCTGCTGGCCGCCGAGGCGTCGCGCGACGGGCCGCGCGAGCAGCCATTCTTCGCGCAGCCGCTGCCGGCGGAGCCGGTCGAGCCCGTCGCGTTCAGCGAATTCGAACGTTTCTGGCGCCATCCGGCGCGCGCGTTGCTGCGCGGCCGGCTCGGCATCGTGCTGGCCGATGCGCAGGCCGAACTGCTCGATACCGAGCCGTTCGCGCTGGACTTCGCCGGCAGCGACGCGCTTGCCGAGCGCGTGCTGCCGCTCCTGATCGAAGCGGGCGACGGCGGCGTGCACGATCATGCGCTGCGCATTGCGGACGCGAGCCCCGAACTGCCCGGCGGCGCGACGGGCGCGGTGTGGCGCGATCAGGCGCTCGGTTCGATGACGCAGCTTGCGTCGAACGTGCGCCGTGCACTGGCCGACGGCATCGAGCGGCGGCCGTTCTCGCTCACCGTCGTGCCGGCGTGGCCCGATACCGAGCAGGCGCTGTTCGGCGCCGACGACGCAATGCTGGCGGCCGACGCGGTAGGCGCGCCGCTCGAATTGCATGGCACGCTGAATCGGCTGACGCCGGCCGGGCAGGTCATCTATCGCTATGCGCGGCCCAGTGCGCGCGATTACCTGTCCGCTTGGCTCGCGCATCTCGTCTACTGTGCGGTCGAGCCCGGCGGCCCACGCCGCACGCTGTGGTTCGGCAGCGGCGGTGCGTTCGAGCTGACGCCCGTCGCGGCGCCGCTCGAACGGCTCGCGCCGCTGGCCGCGCTGTTTCGCGCGGGGCGGCGCATGCCGCTGAGGTTTTTCCCGCGCAGCGCGTGGGCGCGGGTGTCCGACGGCGAGGCCAAGGCCGCGAGCGTGTGGATCAACGAGCGGGTGGTCAGCGAAGCCGACGATCCGGCCATCGCGATCGCATGGCGCGGCGCGCATCCGTCGCTCGACGAGCCGTTCGGCACGCTCGCACGGCTCGTGTTCGAGCCGCTCGTCGAGCATCTGAAGGAGGTCGCATGAGCGCCGTGTCGCAGCCGCAGGCGCTCGAACTCGACGTGTTCGCGTGCCCGCTCGACGGTGTCAACCAGATCGAGGCGTCGGCCGGCACCGGCAAGACGTGGAACATCTGCGCGCTGTATGTGCGCCTGCTGCTCGAAAAGGATCTCGGCGCGGACGAAATCCTCGTGGTGACCTTCACGAAAGCGGCGACGGCCGAACTGCACGAGCGGATTCGCAGCCGGCTCGCGCAGCTTGCGCATGCGCTCGACACGGGCGACGACGGCGGCGATCCGTTCATCGCGCGTCTGTGGGAGACCACGCTCGGCGTCGACGGCGCGCTCGATCCCGAGACGGCTGCGAAGCGGATCCGGCGCGCGCTGCGCGCGTTCGACCAGGCCGCGATCCATACGATCCACGCGTTCTGCCAGCGCGCGCTGCAGGAGGCGCCGTTCGCGGCGGCGATGCCGTTCGCGTTCGACATGGAGGCCGACGATGCGTCGCTGCGCTTCGAACTCGCCGCGGATTTCTGGCGCACGCGCGTCGAACCGGCAGCCGCGCGCTGGCCGGGCTTCGCGACCTGGCTCGTCGAATCGGGGGCCGGCCCGGCCGCGCTCGATGCGCAGCTCGCACGCCGGCTGAAGAAGCCGCTTGCCGCGTTGCGCTGGGACGGCGTGACCGAGCCGGACGAATCGGCCGAAGCGGCCGCAGCCGAATGCTTCGCGGAAGCCGCGCGCATGTGGGCTGCCGAGCGCGACGCGATCGATGCGCTGCTGCGCGCCGCGCAGCCCGCGCTCAATCAACGCTCGCACAAGCCCGACGCGCTCGCCGATGCGCTCGCCGCGTGGGGGGTGCATTTCGAGCAGGGCGATGCGACGGCCGCGCTGCCGAAAGCTGCACTGAAGCTCACGCAAACCGCGCTGACGAAGGCGACGAAAAAAGGCGGTGCGACGCCCGCACACGCGTTCTTCGAGGTGGCCGACGCGCTCGAAGCGGCCGTGGCCGCGGCCGAGGCCGCGCAGCGCGCGCGCTGGCTCGCGTTGATCGCCGAATGGCTCGACATGGCTCCGGGCGAATTGGCCGAGCGCAAGCGCACGCGGCGCGTCGTGTCGTTCGACGATTTGCTCGCGAACCTGTATCACGCGCTGCACGCGCATCCGTGGCTCGCCGACACGCTGCGCGCACGCTATCCGGCCGCGCTGATCGACGAGTTTCAGGATACCGATCCGCTGCAGTTCGCGATCTTCGACCGGATCTTCGCGCCGGGCGGCCCGCTGTTCCTCGTCGGCGATCCGAAACAGGCGATCTACAGTTTTCGCGCGGCCGATCTGCATACCTATCTCGCCGCGCGCGCACGGGCGAGCGCGTGCTACACGCTCGCGGTCAATCAGCGCTCGACGCCCGCGATCGTCGATGCGTGCAACCGCTTCTTCATGTCGAATCCGCGCGCATTCGTGCTCGACGGGCTCGACTATTACGCGGTGCGCGCCGGCACGCGCGTGCGGGCGCCGTTCGTCGACGAGACCGATCCGGGGCCGGTCGGCGATTTCCGGATATGGGCGCTGCCGGGCGGCGAAGGCACGTTGCTCAAGCGCGACGCGCAAGCGCAGGCTGCCCAGGCCTGCGCGGCGGAGATCGCGCGGCTGATGCGCGGCGCACGTGAAGGGCGCGTGCGGCTGGGGGACACGCCGTTGTCGCCTGGCGACATCGCGGTGCTCGTGCAAACGCACCGGCAGGGTAGCCTCGTGAAGCGCGTGCTCGCGACGTGGGGCATCGGCAGCGTCGAGCTGGCGCAGGCATCGGTGTTCTCGACCGGCGACGCCGAGCAGCTCGAACGCGTGCTGGCGGCGATCGATGCGCCAGGCGACCTGCGGCGTTTGCGCGCGGCGCTCGCGTCCGACTGGTTCGGGCTCGACGCCGGCGCGCTGTGGCGCATGGAGCAGGGCGACGGCGATGCGCCACCCGGCGCGTCGGCGGCCGACAGCGCCGATGCGATGAGCTGGGTCGAGCGTTTCTCGCGGTATCGGCTGCTGTGGCGCGAACGCGGTTTCGCGGTGATGTGGCGCACGTTCACGCGCGAGCTGCGGATCGCCGAACGGCTGATGGCGGGGGCGGACGGTGAGCGCCGCGTGACCGACATCAACCATCTGGCCGAGTTGACGCAAGCGCGGGCATCCGCCCAGCCCGGCATCGCGCCGACGCTGCGCTGGCTCGCCGCGCAACGGCTCGACGGCGGCGGCGAGGAAGCGCAACTGCGGCTCGAATCCGATCGCAACCTGGTGCAGATCGTCACGGTGCACAAGTCGAAGGGGCTCGAATACGCGATCGTGTTCTGTCCGTTCCTGAACGATGGCGGGTTGCGCGAGCCGCCGTCGTCCGCGCTGCCCGATGCGCGCGAGTATCACGACGACGCGGGCGATGCGGTGCTGCATTACGGATGCGACGACGAGGCGGCTGCACACGCGGCGCGGCAGGCGCTGCGCGAGCAGGCCGCGGAACGCGCGCGGCTCGTCTACGTGGCGCTCACGCGCGCGGTGTATCGCTGCTATGTCGTCGCCGGGCCCTACCTGTCGTCGCGCTCGACGCGCGAAGCGCGGCGCAGCGTGCTCAACTGGCTCGTCGCGGGTGCCGGCCATGCGTTCGACGCGTGGCTCGACGAGCCGCCCGACGAGGCCGCGCTCGATGCGGCATGGCGCGCGCTCGCGGGCGGCCCCGTGAGCATCGCGCCGCTGCCCGTGCCTGCGCGCCGCGAGCGTCTCGCGGCCGGGCACGATGCGTCGCAGACGCTCGCGGCGCGCCATGCGACGCGCATCCTGCGCGATGCGTGGCGGATGGCGAGCTTCAGCTCGTTGACCGCGTCGATGGCGCGCGAGGAGGCGGGCGTCGCGGCCGTGCCCGACGACGAATTGCGGCCCGATCACGATGCGCTTGCCGCGGTGGCGCCGGACGGCGAACCGATACTGGCCGACACGGTGACGGCCCCGCCTGACGACGACATCCTCATGTTCCCGCGCGGTGCGGCGGCCGGCGAATGCTTGCACCGCCTGTTCGAACTCAGCCGGTTCGCGGAGCCCGAATCGTGGCACAAGGCCGCGCTCGGCGCGCTGCACGACCGTCCGGTCGAGGCCGAGCCGGCGCTTGCGGCACGCCTGCCGGCGATGATGGCGCGGCTCGTCGACGAGGTCGTGCACACCGAGCTCGTGCCGGGCATGCGGCTCGCCGATCTCGATCCGGCCAGGCGGCTCGACGAAATGGGTTTCCTGTTCCCGGCGCCGTCGCTCGACCTGACGGCGCTGCGCCGGCTGCTGGTCGCGCACGGCTATCCGGACGTTGCACTGGAGGCGGGCACGCTCGCCGGTTTCATCAAGGGTTTCATCGACATGATCGTCGAACACGACGGCCGTTTCTGGATCGTCGACTGGAAGTCGAACCACCTCGGCACGACGCCGGATGCCTATGGCCCGCGCGCGCTCGATGTCGCGATGGCCGATCACGCGTATCACCTGCAGGCGCTGCTCTATACGGTCGCGCTGCATCGCTACCTGCGCGGCCGGCTGCCCGATTACGACTACGACACGCACATCGCCGGTTACCTGTACCTGTTCGTGCGCGGCGTGCGGCCCGGCTGGCGCAGCGGCGGCGAGCCGGCCGGCGTGCACGCGCGGCGGCCCGCGCGTGCACTCGTCGACGCACTCGACCGGATGATGGAAGGGGGCCGCGCATGACCGCGTCAGACGACATGCTCGAATTCACCGGCGGCCTCGTCGCGCGGCTGCCCGAGCCGGCCGATTTCGGCATCGCGCTCGCGGAAGGCTTCGCACGCCGCATCGGCGACCTCGCGCGCGGTGCCGGTGCGCCGGCCGCGGCGGCGCGCTGGGCCGCGCGCGCCGCGTTCGCGACGAGCCGTGCGACCGCCGGCGGCCACGTGTGCGTCGCGCTTGGTGCGCTCGCGCAGCGCTACGAAGCGTCGCTCGACGAGGTGCGCGCGGCGCTGGCCGCGAGCGGCGTGGTCGCGTTCGGCACGCTCGCACGCGGCGACGAGCGGCCGCTGATCGTCGACCGGCTCGATCATCTGTACCTGTCGCGCTATTTCGATTACGAACGGCGGCTCGCCGATGCGCTCGTCGCGCAGGCCGGTGTCGCCGCGCCGGACGAAAGCCTGTCGCCCGACCGGTTGCGCGACAGTCTCGCCCGTTACTTCGGGCCGGCCACCGGCGAAGTCGACTGGCAGCGCGTGGCGGCGATCGTCGCGCTGACCGGCCGCGTGACGATCGTCAGCGGTGGGCCGGGCACGGGCAAGACGACGACCGTCGTCGGCGTGCTGGCCTGCCTGCTCGATGCGCATCCGGGGCTGCGCATCGCGCTGGCCGCACCGACCGGCAAGGCCGCGCAGCGGATGCAGGAGGCGCTGCACGCACGCGCCGGCGATTTGCCGCCCGAACTCGCGGCGCGCCTGCCCGACACGTCTTATACGCTGCATCGGCTGCTGGGCGGCGGCGGGACGGCCGGCTTCCGGCATCATCGCGACAATCCGTTGCCGTACGATCTGATCGTCGTCGACGAGGCGTCGATGATCGACGTCGCGCTCGCCGCGCATCTGCTCGACGCGCTCGCACCGGGCGCCCGGCTCGTGTTGCTGGGCGACAAGGATCAACTGGCCGCGGTCGAGGCCGGCGCCGTGTTCGCGGAGCTGAGCGCACGGCCGGCGTTCACTGCCGCGGCCCGCAAGCGCATCGCGCAGGCGCTGGACATCGACGAGGCGGCGTTCGTCGCGGCGTTGCCGGTGCCGGACGAAGCCGCGCCGGCAGCGGACGCGCGCGCGCATCCGGCATCCGCTTTCGCACAGGCTTCGGCGTTGCCATCGGCATCCGCGCCTGTTGCGCGCAAATCGGCACCTCGGCCGAAAGTCGATGCGCGACAGGCGTCGCTCTTCGACGACGAACCGCAGGATACCGAAGCGTCGTCGGCCGACATCGCGCCGTCGCCGTCATCCGAGTCGGCACCGGCCGATGCCGGCGCACCGGGCAATGCGCCGGCCTGGATCGAGGCCGACGAACTCGCTTGGCTCGACACCGTCGAGCTGGCGCCGTTCCACGCAGACGATGCGGCGCTGGCGTCGGCGATGGCGGCCGCATCGCCATTGGCCGGCGAAGCCGCTGCCGCGTCCGCCGGCACGCCCGCTCCGGCACCGCTCGCGGACTGCGTCGTGTGGCTCGAACGCAATTACCGCTTCGGTCTCGATTCGCCGATCGGCCGGCTGTCGCTCGCGATCCGCCGCGGCGACGTGCAGGCGGCGCTCGATGCGCTGCCCGCCGACGACTCGGCAGCCGCATCGTTTCACGACGATGCGGGCGACACGCTGGCGTCGTCGACGGTCGAGCGGCTCGCGCGGCGTTTCGGCGCATACCTCGATGCATTGCGCGACGCGCTGGCCGCGCCGGCGCCCGATCCGCTACCGCTGTTCGACGCGCTCAACCGGTTCCGGATCCTGTGCGCGACCCGCAGCGGCTCGCGCGGGGCGGAACACGTCAATGCGCTGGTGGCCGCGCACGTGCGGCATGCGGCACGCGTGCCGCTCGCGGTCGGCGCGCACTGGTTCACCGGGCGGCCGATCATGGTCACGCGCAACGACTATGCGCTCGGGCTGTTCAACGGCGACATCGGCATTGCGCTGCCCGACGCGCACGGTGTGCTGCGCGTGTGGTTCCGGCGTGCGGACGGCGCCGCGCGTGCGGTGTCGCCGGCCGCGCTGCCGCCGCACGAAACGGCGTTCGCGCTGACGGTGCACAAATCGCAGGGCTCGGAATTCGACGAAGCCGCGCTCGTGCTGCCTGCGTCGTTCGGCCGGGTGCTCACGCGCGAGCTCGTCTATACGGCCGTCACGCGCGCACGCACGCGCGTGCAGGTGATCGGGCCGCGGCGCGTGCTGGCGCAGGCGGTCGCGACGCGCACGCAGCGCGATTCGGGGCTCGCGGCCCGCGTCGACGAGGCGCTCGCCCGGCGCCGTACGGAGGCTTCGCGATGATGATTCGCTACACGCTCGATCCGGCCGAGGTCGAATGGACGGCCGTGCGCGCGCAGGGCGCGGGCGGGCAGAACGTGAACAAGGTGTCGAGCGCGATTCATCTGCGCTTCGACATCCGCGCGTCGTCGCTGCCGCCGGTCATCAAGGAGCGGCTTCTCGCGTTGTCCGACCAGCGCATCACGCGCGACGGCATCGTCGTGATCAAGTCGCAGGAATATCGGACGCAGGAGAAAAACCGCGAGGCCGCGCTCGCGCGGCTCGATGCGCTGATCGGCAGCGTCGCGCACACGCCGCGTGTCCGGGTCGCGACGCGGCCGACGCGCGCGTCGAAGGAGCGGCGGCTCGAGCACAAGTCGCGCCGCAGCGTGGTGAAGTCGGGGCGCGGGAAGGTGGTCGACTGACCAATGATCGCAGACGCGCGTCGCATGCGATCGTCCGCCGCGCGCGGCGGCTAACGCATCACGGTTCCCGCACTGTCGAGCACGAAGTCGACGCAGAACACGACGAGCCGGCTCTGCGCGCGGATCGCGACGGCGGCCGTATAGCAGTCGCGGCCTTCCGTCAGCGAGAAGTGAGGGCCCATCAGTGCGACGCGCCCGGGGGCGGCGATCGCGCGCTGGAAATACGGGCGCCGCGACCAGTTGCTGTGGGTTTCCGGGAATAGCGGCGCGAGGCGGGTCACGCTCGCCTGGCTGTCGTCGGGCGGTGCGCCGATCGAAGGCAGGAACTGTTCGCCGGTCTCGTCCGTGACGAACACGCGTCGCGCGGCCGGCACCGCGAACACGCGTTGCGCGGCGTCCTGCAGGTTGCCGCTCGCCGAAAACGCGGCCGCACCGGTGAGCACGAGCCGTTCGATCGCGTCGAAGCCCGGCTGCTGGGCGATCACCGGCGTGTGCCGGCGGGCGATGAAGCGCCGCCACGCGGCATCGAGCATCGCGGGCGCCGCCGCGCTCGCGTGCGCGATCGATGCATCGGGCTGGCCGAACTGGAAACCCTGCACGAAATCGATGTCGGCTTCCATCAGCGCCTGAAGTGCGTCGTCGCTTTCGACGCCTTCGGCCAGCACCATCGCGCCGGCCTGGTGCAGCATCGACACGAGGTGATGCATGATGCGGCGATCGTCGGCCGAGGCGGTCGAACGCTCGACGAGCGAGCGGTCGAGCTTCACGATGTCGGGTCGCGCTCGCCACACGCGGTCGAAGTTCGAGAACCCCGTGCCGAAATCGTCGATCGCAATCAGGAAATCGCGATGCTGGATCATGTCGATCGTGCGGGCAAGCGCGGCTTCGTCGCGTGCCGGCTGCTCGACCACTTCCAGCACGATGCGGTTCGGCGGCAGGGCGAAATGCCGGCACAGCGCCTCGACGAACTCGCGCTGCACGAGGCCCGTGTCGAGCACGCGCGGCGTCACGTTCAGGAATAGCCAGCCGTCGCCGATTCCTTGTGTGACGAAGTTGGCCGTGTGGAGGCAGCGCGCGAGCCGGTCGAGCAGCAGCGCGTCGGCGTCGCCGCGCGTCTTGTCGAACAGGGCGGTGGGCGACACCAGCGCACCGTTCCCGTCGACGACGCGCAGCAGCGCCTCGTAGCCGACGACGCGCTTGTGCGTGATCGACAGCACGGGCTGGAACACGCTGCGCAATGTCGTGGTGCGGTAGGTGGCGAGCCAGCCGTGGGGCGTCGGCGTGAGACGTTCGAGCAGGGCGTCGAGCGACAGGTCGCGGGAGGACTTCATGTCAACGGTGCCCGGGAGCGGGCGGCGGCGTACCGCCACGCCGATGCAGCCGCATGCGCTGGCGGACGCGAAAGAACGGGAGGCATCGAGACCGCCTTCTGCGGATGAGTGTTTCGAGTGTAACGGGATTGCCGCGGCGCGCGTATCAGGGTAACTCCAGACGCAAACGGTACACCGCGATTGCGGCCCGCGCGCTGCGGCGCGGCGAGCGGCCCCGCGTGCAAGCGTACGGTGCATGACCGTCGCGAAACGAAGTGCGCCGCGGCGGCGGATGACGATCCCGCGACAGGGCGGCGGCGGCATGACCGTGCGTCGCTGCCGCCCGATGCGCAGGCCGATGCGGGAAATCCCGGCGGCCGGCCGCTGCCGTCAGACGAATGAGTCGAATGCCCGCGCGCCGCGGTGCGACCGGCGGCGCGTTAGCGCACCCGCGTCGCGTCGCCATCGGCATGGCCGCGCGGCGGCCGGCGATTTCTGCGCGCCGGGCGCGCCGATCGTCACGCCGCTTCGCCGCCGCGCGGTCGGACGCCGGGAATCCGCTTGATCACGCCGGTTGCGAGCGCGGTGCCGACGAGCACGATCGCACAGCCTCCGATCATCACGGCCGACACGTGTTCGCCGAGGAACAGCGCGCCCCACAGCAGCCCGAACACCGGGATCACGAACGTCACGGTAATCGCGCGGGCGGGCCCGATATGCGCGATCAGGTAGAAGAAGATGAAATACGCGATGCCCGTGCACGCGATGCCGAGGGCGAGCACCGCGCCCCATGCGTGCGCGCCGACCGGCGCGGCTGGCCACGTCGCGATCGCGAACGGCAGCAGCAGGACGGTCGAGCCGATCATGCTGCCGGTTGCGTTGACGAGCGGATCGACGCCGCCGAGCTTGCGTTTCGTATAGTTGGCCGCGATGCCGTACAGCAGCGTCGCGCCGAGCGCGGCCGCCGCAGCGAGCGCGGTCGCGCTGGCGCCCGTGTCGCCGTGCGCGTTCGCGATCTGGTTCCACACGAGCGTGAGCACGCCGGCAAACCCGATGACGAGGCCGAGCGCGCGCGGCAGCGACAGCTTGTCCTTCAGCCACAGGTAAGCGACGAGTGCGCCCCACAGCGGCGTCGTCGCGTTGATCACCGACGTCACGCCGGCCGACAGCGTCAGCTCGGCGAACGCGAACAGGCAGAACGGGATGCCCGAATTCAGCGCGCCGACGACGAACAGCGGCCACGCATGACGGCGCAGCCGGGCGCCGAGATCGGCGGGTTTGAAGCGCGTCAGCGCGAAGCCCGCGAGAAACAGCGCGCCGATGCCTACACGCAGCGCCATCAGCGGCGCGACGCCGAAATCGACCACGCCGATCCGGATGAACAGGAAGGATGCGCCCCACAGGGCGGCGAGCACGGTCAGCAGGAAAGCGTTCTTGGGCGACATCGATCGGCGAGGGTGGGGACGGGATGCGACGAATCTTACACCGCGTTACCGCACCGTCGTTTCACGATCGAATGAAACGACAAGAAACGGGAATTCCGCCGTTTGGCACCGGCGGCGGACGGCCACACGTACGCGGCGCGGTCGATCAGTGATGACGCCAGCCGCCGCGTCCGCCGAAGCCGAAATTGAGCGACAGCGCGGGGCCCCAATAACTGCCCCACGCGGGCGCATACGCCGGGGCCGGATAGTAGTAGGCGGGGCCGGGATCGACATACACGGGCGCGGGCTGTACCGGCACCGGCGCCGCCGTGTAATAGCCGCCCGGATAGTAGCCGTACGGGTAATAGCAGCCGGCGAGCGTCGTGCAGGCGAGCGCCGCGGCGACGAAGGTCCTGTTCATGATGTGTCTCCGGCGAAAGCCGGCCATCGGCAGATGCTTGAAGCTTAGGCCGAGTACCGATGACACGGTATGAGAAACGGTAACCGATCATTTCCGGGTCGCGGCCGGGCCGGCTGCGATGCCGCATGCGAAAACGGCGCTTCCGCAGTGCGGAAACGCCGTTTGAACCGACCGGCCGATGGCTGGGCGACGCCCAACCGGCCGATGCGAGTGCTTTACTTGCCGACCTGGTTACCGATGATGCCGCCGGCCGCCGCGCCGCCCAGCGTCGACAGCGCGTTGCCGCCGATCGCCGCGCCGGCGACGCCGCCGACACCCGCACCGATTGCCGTATCGCGCTGGCGTCGCGACATCGAATCGCAGGCCGACAGGCTGGCCACCGTCGCGACGAGGAGCGCGCATACCCCAAAACGCCGAATCGAGTTCATGATCGTTGTCCTTGTGGTAGTGAACGGAAGGCACACGGCCGGCTGGCGGCCGCGCATGTCCCCAATCTACGCGCCGTCCCGCGACGCTGCTGTAAGGACTTGTTAAGGCTCGCGCGGTTTCGTAATCAATTGTTTCGTATGGGCCGGCAGGCACGCGACATGCGCAAAAAAGCCCGCTCGAAAGCGGGCTGCGTGCATCGCGATGCGAGCCGATGCGGCTCGCGGCGCGCTTACTGACGGTGGTAGATTTCGGCGCCGGTCTTCACGAACTCGACCGCCTTGACCTCCATCCCTTTCTTCAGCGCCTCGGTTTCCGACACGCCCTGCTGGGCCGCGAATTCGCGCACGTCCTGCGTGATCTTCATCGAGCAGAAATGCGGGCCGCACATCGAGCAGAAGTGCGCGACCTTGGCCGAATCCTTCGGCAGCGTCTCGTCGTGGAATTCGCGCGCCTTGTCCGGGTCGAGACCGATGTTGAACTGGTCTTCCCAGCGGAACTCGAAACGCGCTTTCGACAGCGCGTTGTCGCGCACCTGCGCGCCCGGGTGACCCTTGGCGAGGTCGGCTGCGTGCGCGGCGAGCTTGTACGTGATGATGCCTTCCTTCACGTCGTCCTTGTTCGGCAGGCCAAGGTGCTCCTTCGGCGTCACGTAGCACAGCATCGCGGTGCCGAACCAGCCGATCATCGCGGCGCCGATGCCCGACGTGATGTGGTCGTAACCCGGCGCGATGTCGGTGGTCAGCGGCCCGAGCGTGTAGAACGGCGCTTCCTTGCACCAGTCGAGCTGCAGATCCATGTTCTCCTTGATCAACTGCATCGGCACGTGGCCGGGGCCTTCGATCATCACCTGCACGTCGTGCTTCCACGCGATCTGCGTGAGCTCGCCGAGCGTCTTCAGCTCGCCGAGCTGCGCTTCGTCGTTCGCGTCGTAGATCGAGCCGGGGCGCAGGCCGTCGCCGAGCGAGAAGCTCACATCGTACGCCTTCATGATCTCGCAGATCTCTTCGAAGTGTTCGTACAGGAAGCTTTCCTTGTGATGCGCGAGGCACCACTTCGCCATGATCGAGCCGCCGCGCGACACGATGCCCGTCATCCGGTTCGCGGTGAGCGGCACGTACTGCAGGCGCACGCCCGCGTGGATCGTGAAGTAGTCGACGCCTTGCTCGGCCTGTTCGATCAGCGTGTCGCGGAAGATTTCCCACGTCAGGTCCTCGGCCTTGCCGTTGACCTTCTCGAGCGCCTGATAGATCGGCACCGTGCCGATCGGCACCGGGCTGTTGCGAATGATCCACTCGCGCGTTTCATGAATGTGCTTGCCGGTCGACAGATCCATCACCGTGTCGCCGCCCCAGCGGATCGCCCACGTCATCTTGTCGACTTCCTCGCCGATCGACGACGTGACGGCCGAGTTGCCGATGTTCGCGTTGATCTTCACGAGGAAGTTGCGGCCGATGATCATCGGCTCGGATTCCGGGTGGTTGATGTTCGCGGGAATGATCGCGCGGCCGCGTGCGACTTCGTCGCGCACGAATTCGGGCGTGATCTCGGCGAGCGCGTTCGCGCCGAAGGCCGCGGCGCCGAACGCCTGGCCGGGGTGCTGGCGGCCCATCATCGCGGCGAGCTTCGCACCGTTCGGGCCGCTCGACTTCAGGCTCTCGATGTACTCGGCGCGGCGCTGGTTCTCGCGGATCGCGATGTATTCCATTTCCGGCGTGATGATGCCCTGGCGCGCGTAGTGCATCTGCGTGACGTTCTTGCCGGCCTGCGCGCGGCGCGGGTTGCGGTGCAGGCCCGGAAAGCGCAGGTCGGCGGTGGCCGGGTCGGCCGCGCGCTCGAGGCCGTACCGGCTCGACAGGCCGGGGAGCACCTCGGTGTCGCCGCGCGCTTCGATCCAGCGCTGGCGCAGCGCGGGCAGGCCCGCGCGGATGTCGATCTTCGCGTCCGGATCGGTGTAGGGGCCCGACGTGTCGTACACGTAGATCGGCGGATTCTTTTCGCCGCCGAAGCCGGTCGGGGTGTCGGCCTGCGTGATTTCACGCATCGGCACGCGGATGTCGGGCTGCGAGCCGGTTACATACACCTTTCGCGAATTGGGCAGCGGCGCGACGGCAGCGGCGTCGACGTGGGCGTCGGCGGACAGAAACTTCGGATTGGCGTTCATGCAATCTCCTGTGTGAGCGCCGGACAGGCGCTTCGGCGCTTGCCCGGAGCCCTTGACGAATGTGGGGCTCGAGCTAAGCAGGAGACGAGGCTTGGTGAGGCGGCGGATTTCGTCAGAGGGATGGCGGCGAAACCCGTACGCTTCCCTGCGCTGGCATTATCCAGATCAGGTTCAAAGGGTATTTCTCACCCGCAATGCCGGTCGTTCGACCGAACGCATTGCAGGACCCCCGCGTTAGCAAGGGCACACGATACACCGGCTTGCCGGCGGTTTCAACCGGGTGCGAAGCCGATGGCGCCGGGCGGCCGGCGGATCGCGGCCGCCGGTGCGCGCACGGTGCGCCGCAGCAAGCGCTGCCGTCGATCCGCCATGTCGTCCGGGACGGAAGGGGCGGGCAGTGCAGCATTTCCATCCCGTGTTTCCGGTTTCAAAAAATTTTTCGACATCGCTGTCATTTCCGGCGGCGTCCTCCGTCTATTCGGCTCCCAAACCCATGTATCGGAGAGATGTCATGAAAAACGTATTCCTCGCCGCCTGTGTCGCCGCGCTTGCCACGATCGCAACGGGCGCCTACGCGCAGAACGACGCAATGTCGAAGGACGGCATGTCGATGTCGAAGGACGCGATGGGTCACGACGCGATGGCGAAGGACGGCGCGATGAAGAAGGACGGCATGAAGAAGCATGCGATGAAGAAGGACGCGATGGGCCACGACGCGATGAAGAAGGACGACGCGATGAAGAAAGACGCGATGAGCCCGTCGAACTGACGAATGCGTGCGCGGGGCGCGGCCGGCCGGTTGCCGGTGCGCACCGCGTCCCGCCGCTTCATCCCCGGAGTCATCATCATGCAAACGGTTCCTGTCACGGATCGCGCGGGCGTGCCGCCGCCCGCGCCGACGATCCATCCGCGCTGGGTGCGCGCGAGCCACTGGCTCAACGCGCTCGCGGCGATCCTCATGGTGTTGTCCGGCTGGCGCATCTACGACGCGTCGCCGATCTATCCGTCGTTCACGTTCGCGCACGGCATCACGCTCGGCGGCTGGCTCGGTGGCGCGCTGCAATGGCATTTCGCGGCGATGTGGCTGCTGGTCGGCAACGGGCTGTTCTACCTCGCGATGTCGATCGCGACGGGGCGCTTCGCGCGCAAGTTGCTGCCGGTGACGCCTGCGTCGGTGTGGCGCGACGTGCGCGCCGCGCTCGGCGGCCGGCTGTCGCACGACGACCTGAGCGTCTACAACGCGGTGCAGCGTGCCGCGTACCTGACCGCGATCGTCGATCTCGTCGTGTTGGTGCTGTCGGGCCTGACGATCTGGAAATCCGTGCAATTTCCGCTGTTGCGCGAGCTGTTCGGCGGTTACGACGACGCGCGCATCGTGCACTTCTGGGCGATGTCGCTGCTGGTCGCCTTCGTCGTCGTTCACGTCGCGATGGCGTTGCTGGTGCCGCGCTCGCTGCTCGCGATGCTGCGCGGCCACTGACCCGCGCGTGGCGGGCGAAGGAAATCATCATGTCGGAATCCGAAAAAAACCGCGGCGAGCCGCGCTGGACGCTCGACCGGCAGTCGCTCGAACTCGACGTGCGCCGCACGCTCGAGATGCCGTCGCGACGGCTCTTCAACCGGCGCGTGCTGACGCTCGGCGGCCTCGCGATGCTGACCGGCTGCACGTTGCAGGACGACGCGTCGGTCAACACGTTCCTCGAGAAAGTGTCGCGCATGAACGATTGCGTGCAGGCGTGGCTGTTCAGCCCCGACCGGCTCGCGCCGACCTACACCGAAGCCGACATCACGCGGCCGTTCCCGTTCAATGCGTACTACGGGATCGACGACGTGCCGCACGTCGACGAATCGACGTATCGGCTCGTGCTGTCCGGCCGCGTGACGGGCAAGCGCGTGTGGACGCTCGACGAGCTTCGGGCGCTGCCGCACGCGGAACAGATCACGCGGCATATCTGCGTGGAAGGGTGGAGTGCGATCGGCCGCTGGGGCGGCACGCCGTTCGGCGCGTTTCTCGCACGCGCGGGTGCCGATACCGGTGCGAAATACGTCGGCTTCAAATGTGCGGACGATTATTACGAAAGCATCGACATGTCGACCGCGCTGCATCCGCAGACGCTGCTCGCGTTCGACTACGACGGCCGCCGGCTGCCGCCGGAATACGGTTTCCCGATGAAGCTGCGGATGCCGACCAAGCTCGGCTACAAGAACCCGAAGCACATCATGGAAATCTTCGTGACCGATACGTTTCCGGGCGGCTACTGGGTCGATCAAGGGTACAACTGGTTCGGCGGCTCGTGACCGGCGCATGCGCGCCGAGATGCATCGCGCATCGGCGTCATGCGGATTCCCGCACCTGAAGCTCGACGTGCAGGTCGGCCGCCGCCGCCATGTTGACGAGCGCGTCGAGCGCGAACAGGTTGATCTTGCCGCGCATCAGGTCGGACACGCGGGGCTGCGTGACGCCCAGCAGTTTCGCGGCCTGTGCCTGGCTGAGTTCGAGCTGCGCGAGGCGTTGCTTGAGCGCGATCATCAGTTCGGACCGCAGCTTCATGTTCTCGGCCTCGGCGGGCTGCTCTTCGAGCGCGTCCCAGATGCTCTTGTAGCGTTCGTTGGTCATCGTTTCCACTCCGTCAACAGGGCGCGATAGCGCCGGGCGGCCAGTTCGATATCGGCCTTGCTCGTGCGCGCCGATTGCTTCCGGAAGCAATGCAGCACATAGACCGCGTCGGCGAACGTCGCGACATAGACGATCCGGAATGCGCCGCTCGCGTCGCGCAGGCGAATCTCCCGAACGCCGACGCCGATGGTGCGCATCGGTTTCCAGTCGTCGGGCGCCAGGCCGCGCTGCACCTGGTCGATCTGATGACCGGCTTCGCGTCGTACGGCAGGCGGGAAATCGCGAAGCGCGTCGAGGGCGCTGCCGATGAAAACGACCGGCTTCGGCGGGAGAATGGGAAGATTATACAAAATTTTGTATGGCGTGAAGGTGCAGTTCGAACGGAGCGCGCGGCGCGCAGCACGCGTCGCCCCGTCACGATAAGGGCGAAACGGCGACGGCCATGTACAACTGGCCGTTCGGCCGACGGCTCGCGTGCGATGGGCCGAACGCGGCACGGGCGGCAATGTCGAGCCCCATTTTTCAGCCGCCGCTTTCATCCGGCGTCGCGCGAAAAATGTCGCGCCGAAACATCAGTCGATATGCTTTCAGACAGGTCCGACGATGCTTTCGAATCCTTAATGCCATAATGCCGAGCGTGTGCAGCCGATACGGTTGCGCACGTTTTTTTTGCCTTTTGCCGCCGCTCGCCGGTTCTCTTTCGTCGCCGTTCGCACTGCCATGTCGTTCCGCACGTTCGCTCTGCCTTCCAGGTCCCGCGTGGGCCGTTTGCCGGCATCGCCGGCGTCTTTCAGCGGAGCGCGCGGCGTGACGTGCGGGCGGGCCGCACGATGACGCCGCTCGACCGCCTCCTCGATTTCCTCGCCCGCTTTTCGTTCCGGATCCGCCTGCCGCAAAGCCGCGGCGGCCGCGTGGCGCTCGCGCTCGTCTTCATCTATTTCGTCTGGGGCTCGACCTACAGCGGGCTGCATTTCGCGCTGCAGTCGTTCCCGCCGCTGTTGCTGTCGGGGCTGCGCAACCTGCTCGGCGGGGTTGGCCTCTTCATCTTCGCGCTGCGGCGCAAGCCCGAATGGCCGACGCTGCTGGAAATCCGCAACGCGGCGATCGTCGGCACGATGCTCGTCGCGTTGTCGTCCGGCACGATCGCGCTCGGCATGCGCACGGTCAGCAGCGGTTCGGCCGCGGTGATGGTGGCCACGGTGCCGTTGTTCGCGACCGTGATCGCGGCGGTCGCCGGGCGGCCGGTGACGAAGGGCGAATGGGCGGCCGTCGCGCTGGGGATGGTCGGCATCGTCGTGCTGAATTCGGGCGGCGCGGCCGCCGCGAACTCGGCGCTCGGCACGATCTGCGTGCTGGCCGGCGCACTGTTCTGGGCAGGCGGTGCGCATCTCGCGACGCGGCTCAAGCTGCCGTCCGACCTGTTTCTGTCGACGTCGCTGCAGATCGGCCTCGGTGGGCTGATGTCGACGATCGTCGCGTGGCTGCTCGGCGAACGCGTCGAACAGCTGGCCGTCGGGTCCGTGTTCGCGTTCGTGTACCTGATGGTGTTCTGCACGATGGCCGCGTACGTCGCGTACGGCTATCTGATCCGCCACACGAGCCCGATCATCGCGAGCAGTTGCATGTACGTGAATCCGATCGTCGCGGTCGCGCTCGGTGCGTTGCTGCTGGGCGAACCGGTGACGATGGCGACCGTGGTCGCGACCGTCGCGATCCTCGGCAGCGTCGGGTTGTCGTTCGTGTTCGATCCGGCGCGCCGGCCCGCGGCGGCGGCCACGGCCACAGGCTCGCCGGCCGTCGCGGCCGAGCAGGCGGGTGCGGCGGACGCTTCCGCCGTCGCCGAGCAGATCGCCACGCCGGATGCGGCGCCGATCCTCGCGCCTTCCGCTGTCCCGCTCGCGGTGCCGGCACCCGCGGCGGTGATGGATCCCGGCGCGGTGATCGACCCGGCTCCGGCGTTCGCGCCGCCGCCCGCGGCCGAGCCGGCCGCCTCGCGCACCGACGCGTGACGCCGCGGTGGCCGGCCGCGCTCAGCCGCGCCGGCCGCCGCGATGGTGGAACCACCCGGCGAGCGCGGTAAACAGCAGGCCGGCCGCGCACATGCCGGTCCAGCCGAACGCGCGCCATGCGGCGACGCCGGCCGACGAGCCGAGCGCGCCGCCGATGAAATAGCACACCATGTACACCGTGTTGACGCGGCTGCGCGCGTCGGGCTTCAGCGCATAGATGCGCGACTGGTTCGAGATCTGCGCGGCCTGTACGCCCACGTCGAGCACGACCACGCCGATTACGAGCCCGACGAGGCTCGACCCCGACAGCGCGAAGATCACGAACGACAGCGCGAGCAGTGCGATCGCGAGCGAGATGATCGCCCGCGGGCCGCGCGTGTCCGCGAAGCGGCCCGCATACGGCGCGGCGAGTGCGCCCGCGGCGCCGACGATCCCGAACAGGCCGGCCGCCTGCGGGCCGAGATGGAACGGCGCGCCGGCGAGCAGCAGCGTGAGCACCGGCCAGAACGCGCTGAACGCCGCGAACAGCGCGGCGCCTGTGAGCGACGCCTCGCGCAGCCCGCGCAGTTCGACGGCCAGGTGCCACATCGAGCCGAGCAACTTGCCGTACGACAGCGTCGACGTCGGCGAGCTGCGCGGCAGCCGCAGCACGATCACGACGGCGAGCGCGACGAGCGCCGCGACCGATGCGGCGAACACCGCGCGCCAGCCGAAATACTCGGCGACGAAACCGGCGGCGGTGCGCGCGAGCAGGATGCCGAGCAGCAGGCCGCTCATCACGGTGCCGACCGCGTGGCCGCGCTCGGCCGGCGGCGCGATCTCGGCGGCGAACGGCACGGCCTGCTGCGCGATGGTCGCGAGGATGCCGATCGCGAGGCTCGCGGCCGCGAGCACGGCCAGCGACGGCGCGGTGGCCGCCACGATCAGTGCGATCGACAGCCCCGCGATCTGCAGCAGGATCAGCCCGCGGCGATCGAAGCGGTCGCCGAGCGGCGCGAGCAGGAACATGCCGGCCGCATAGCCGAGCTGCGTCGCGGTCGGTACCGCGCCGATCCACGATGCGCCGTCCGGAAAGGCCGAGCGGAAGCTGTCGAGCAGCGGCTGGTTGTAGTAGATGTTCGCGACCGACACGCCCGCGATCGTCGCGAGCAGCAACAGCAGGCTGCGCGAGTAGTGGGGCGAGGCGGCGTCGGTCGGGCGGTCGGTGGAGGCGGTGGACATGGCGGCAGGCACGGAGTGGGGCGGCGCGGCAGGCGGCGCACGCGTCGGGTGCGCAGGCGGGCCGGGCGCCGGTCGAGGTTGCCGATCATACCGGAGCGACGTGAATCCTGCCGGCGGCGAACCGGCCCAACGGCCCAACCCCAACGGACCGGCCGCCGCCTGTCACGGCACGCGCTTCACGTCGTTCAGTCGACCAACTCGCCGGTCGGCTCATAGAACGGATACGGTCCCGCCCCTTCGTCCACGTAGACGTGATGCGACGTCATACCCGTCTCGGGTGCATGGCGATGGACCGCGAACGCCGGCGGTTCGAGCCGGAATGCGGACGGCGCATCGGCTCGCAGGTCGAAGGCGACCTGGTGCGCGGGCGACGGCACCGCGCACGCGAGCGTGCCGCCGAAGCGCGTGAACATCGTGCGGTGCACGTGGCCGCACAGCACGCGCTCGACGTTCGGATGACCGCGCAGCAGCGCATCGAGTTTCGCGGCGGCGGCGGGCGCGAGACGCAGCTTGTCCATGTGGCCGATGCCCGACGCGAACGGCGGGTGATGCAGCGCGACGATCGCGGGCCGGTCGCGCGCGGCGTCGAGCTGCGCGGCGAGCCACGCGAGCCGCGCGTCGCAGAGGTCGCCGTGGCTCGCGCCCGGCACTTGCGAATCGAGCGCGAGCACGCGCACCGCACCGACGTCGAGCGCGTACTGCACGAATTCGCCGTCCTGCAGCTCGGCGCGATCGGCGAACGCGCGGCGCAATCCGGCGCGATCGTCGTGATTACCGATCATCAGGTAGTACGGAATCTCGAGCGCCGCGAGCAGCCCGCGCAGGTTGCCGTACTCTTCATCGTGGCCGAAGTCGGTCAGGTCGCCGGTGACGAGCACGGCGTCGGGGCGCGGCACGAGCGCGTTCAGCTTCGCGATGCAGCGGGCGAGCGCGGCCGCCGTATCGACGCGCCGGTACGCGAGCTGGCCCGGGCGCTTGATGTGGAGATCGCTGATTTGAGCAAGCAGCATCGTCGTTCCTCGGAATCGTCTGGTTGTTGTCCCGGCGGCGTGCGCCGCCGTGGGGTATTGCGTGAATGATGCCCGATCGAAGGCTTACGCGCCGAGCGCGATCAGGCCTTCCGGCGCGATCGTGAGGCCGACCGCCGTACCGCGTGCGAGCGCGATACGGCCCGGCACGTCGATCACGAGCGCGTCGGGCGCCGCATGCTCGATCGTGAGCCGCGTGCGCTCGCCGAGGAACGCGCACGCGCCGACGGCGCCGCGCAGCGGCGCATGGGCGGGATCGGCGAGCTGCGCATCCTCGGGGCGGAAGAACCATTCGTCGGCCGCATGCGGCGTGACGATCGCGCCGCCCGTCGTTGCGAGCGCGCCGTCGCGCCACTGGCCCGCCAGCCGGTTCAGCGTGCCGATGAACTGCGCGACCGTCCGGTTCGCGGGGTGGTAGTAGATCTCGCGCGGCGTACCGATCTGCTCGATGCGGCCCGCGCCCATCACGACGATCCGGTCGCCGAGCTCCATCGCTTCGGCCTGATCGTGCGTCACGTAGACGGTCGTTACGCCGAGCGCGCGCAGCAGCGTGTTCATGTCGCGGCGCAGCACATCGCGCAGCTTCGCGTCGAGCGCGGTCAGCGGTTCGTCGAGCAGCAGCACGCGCGGGCGCACCGCGAGCGCGCGCGCCAGCGCGACGCGCTGACGCTGGCCGCCCGACAGTTGATCGACCGGTTTGTCCGCATGCGCATCGAGCCGCATCATCGCGAGCAGCTCGTCGACGCGTTCGCGCAACGCGCGCGGTTCGGTCTTGCGGATCTTCAGCCCGTAGCCGACGTTGCCGCGCACCGTCAGGTTCGGAAACAGCGCGTAGTTCTGGAACACCATGCCGACCTGCCGGCGCTCGATCGGCAGCAGGGTGACGTCGTCGTGGCCGAATGCGATCTTGCCGCCGGCGTCCGGCGTGTCGAGGCCCGCGATCAGGCGCAGCGTGGTCGTCTTGCCGCAGCCCGATGGCCCGAGCAGCACGAGCGTTTCGCCGGCGCCGATCGACAGGTCGAGCGGTTCGAGCACGCGGGTGCCGCGGAACGTCTTCGCGCAGCCGGTCAGGGTAATGGGGGTGGAATCGAGTTTCATGTCTGCAAGAAATCAGCGCGGGCGCTTCTTCGGCGCGCGCGTACCGGACGGATCGACGCCGAGCCACTGCATCGCGACGAGCAGCGGCAGCGTCATCAGCAGGAACAGGATCGTGTACGCGCTGCCGACTTCGAGGCGCAGCGACGCATACGTATCGGCGAGCCCGACCGGCAGCGTCTTGGTGTCGGGCGTGTGCAGCATCCACGTGAGATTGAATTCGCCGATCGACAGCGTGAGCACCGCGAGCGCGCCGGCGACGATCCCGGGCCGCAGGTTCGGCAGCACGATCGTGACGAAACGCGTGACGAACGACGCACCGAGGCTCGCCGCGCCTTCCTCGAGCGTGCGCAGGTCGGCGCCGGCCGCGATGGCCGCCACCGCGCGCACCATGAACGGCAGCGTGAACACGACGTGGCCGACGACGATGAACCACAGGCTCATCCGGAATGCGGTGAAGCCGCCGTACACGACCAGCAGCGCGAGCGCCGAAGCCAGCCCCGGCAGCGCGACCGGCAGCACGAGCGCTTCCTCGATCGCACGCGCGATGCGGCTCTTGCTGCGCGCGAGCGCATAGCCGGCCGGCACGCCGACGACGAGCACGATCGCGAGCGTCGCGAACGCGACGTAGAGCGACAGCGCGACCGAGCCGTGATACTGCTGCCACACTTGTTCGAGCCAGCGCAGCGTGAGGCCGCTCGACAGGCCGCGGAAATAGTTGACGGTCAGCCCTGCGAGCACCGACATCACGACGGGCACGATCAGGAACGCGCACAGCAGCAGCGTGACGCCCCATTGCAGCGCGGCGATCGCACGCGCGCCGGCGACGCGCGGCGCATGCCGCGCGGCGCGCGTCGTTTGCAACGGAGCCGGGGCGGGGGCGGGGGCCGGCGACGGCGTGGAAGAGCCGGAAAGCGATTGCATGCGGGAATCCTCAGGCCGCGGCAGCGGCGGTGTGACCGGTGAAGCGGCGCGCGAGCGCGAGCACGGCCCAGGTGACGATGCCGAGCACGATCGACAGGCCGGCCGCCGTCGCGATGTTCGCGTTCAGCGTGAATTCGGTGTAGATCGTCATCGGCAGCACGTTCAGATCGGTGGCGAGCGTGAACGCGGTGCCGAACGCGCCCATCGCGGTCGCGAAGCAGATCGCGCCGGCCGCGATCAGCCCCGGCGCGAGCGCGGGCAGCACGATGTCGACGAAGATGCGCCACGGCGACGCGCCGAGCGAACGCGCGGCTTCCTCGAGCGACGCGTCGAGCTTCGACGCGGCCGCGATCACGGTGACGACCACGCGCGGAATCGAGAAGTACAGGTAGCCGACGAACAGGCCCGCCACCGAATAGGCGAACACCCATTTGTCGCCGACGAGCTTCGCCGACAGCATGCCGATCAACCCCTGGCGCCCCGCGAGCATGATCACCATGAAGCCGACGACGACGCCCGGGAACGCGAGCGGAAACGTGAGCAACGCGAGCAGCACGCGCTTGCCGGCGAATTCGCGGCGCGCGAGCAGCAGGCCGGAAACGGTCGACAGCGCGAGCGTCGCGAGCGTGACGCCCGCGGACAGCGCAACCGTCTCGCCGAGGCTCTTCATGTAACGCGCGTTGCCGAGCAGCGCCGCGTAGTGCGAGAAGAAGGCGCCGTCGGCGGACACCTGCACGAGCGCAGCCATCGGCAGCAGCCAGAACGCGGCGAATACCGCCAGCGCCGGCGCGACGAGGGCGACGCGCCAGCGCAGCGGGAAAGTCAGGTCGAGCATGACGTGGGACCGGCCGCTTACTGCATCACCTGCAGGTACTGCTGGCCGAACGCCTGCTGGCCGGCCGCCATCTTGCCGAAGTCGACCGACTTCGCCCGCGCGTATTCGCTCGCCGGCAGGAACTTCGCGGCGACGTCGGCGCCGAGCGCCTGCGCGCGCACCGGGCGCAGGTACGCGTTGGCCCACAGCTTCTGGCCTTCGTCGGACAGCACGAAGTCGAGCACTTTCTTGCCGTTCGCGTCGTGCGGCGCACCCTTCACGAGGCTCATCACGTACGGCACCGCGATCGTGCCTTCCTTCGGGATCACGAACTCGACGTTCGCGTTGTCCTTGTATTTCGCGCGATACGCATCGAAGTCGTAGTCGAGCAGGATCGGAATCTCGCCGGACAGCACGCGTGCATACGCGGTCTGCTTCGGCACGATCGGCGCGTTCGCCTTCAGCTTGCGGAACCAGTCGAGGCCGGGCTTGAAGTCGTCGAGGCTGCCGCCGAGCGCCTGGTTGACGGCGACCGCGCCCGCATAGCCGACGAACGCGCTCGACGGATCGAGATAGCCGACCATGCCCTTGTATTCGGGCTTCAGCAGATCGGCCCACGAACGCGGCACCGGCTTGCCGTCGAGCGCGTCCTTGTTCACGAAGAAGCCGAGCGTGCCCGAGTGGATCGCGAACCAGTAGCCTTGCGGGTCCTTCAGGTTCGCGGGAATGTCGTTCCAGTGTGCGGGCTTGTACGGCGCGATCACGCCCTTGTCCTTCGCCTGGAACGCAGACGACACGCCGAGGTAGACGACGTCGGCCACCGGGCTCTTCTGCTCGGCGATCAACTGCGCGATCGACTGGCCCGAGTTCTTGTTGTCGAACGGCACGCGGATGCCGGTCTTCTGCTTGATCGCGGCGATCTGCGCGGCCCAGTCAGCCCATTCGGGCGGGCAGTTGTAACAGATTGCCGTTTCGTCGGCGTGGGCCGCAGGGGCGCCGGCGACGAGCGCGGCAAGGGCGAGCGGCGCGGCAAGCGTGCGCAGCAGCAAGGTCAGGCGAAAGGACACGGTGAGTCTCCGGGCGAGTGGGTGTAGCGCTGGGGGGATATCGGTATGCGTGGCGGCGGCCTGCGATCACGCCTCGCGCAAGTGCAGCTCGGCAGCCGGCGGTGCGACCGTCGCGCCGTCGCGCACCGCATGCGGCAGGATCATCGACGTGCGCTCGATCGCCGCGCCGCCGATGCATTCGACGAGACGCTGCCACGCTTGGCGGCCGATGTCGCGGTTCGGCGTCGCGACGCTCGCGAGCGGCGGCGCGAGCAGCTCGCCGATCGCGATCCCGTCGAAGCCGAGCACCGACAGGTCGTCGGGGATCGAGAAACCCGCGCGGCGCAGGCCGCGCATCACGACCATCGCGAGCAGGTCGTTGCTGCAGAAGAGGGCGGTCGGACGCGTGGCGTGCGCGGTGAGATGCGCGAGCACCGCATCGGGTAGCTCGGGCGCGGTGAAGTCGACTTCGACGGGCGGCAGCGGTGCGACGCCGGCTTCGTCGAGCGCTTGCGCATAACCGAGATGACGCTGGCGTGCGCGATCCGACGCCGCGAGCGAACCGGCCAGCATCAGCACGCGGCGGTGGCCGCGCGCGGTCAGCAGCCGCACGCCGTCATAGGCGGCGCGGCGGTTGTCGACCGACACCGACGGGCGGCGCTGCGTGTCGTTGTGCATCAGCACGTAATGTGGACCGTCGCGGTCGAGCATGTCGAGCAGCGGATGCGTGTCCGCGTCCGCGACGGTGAGGATCAGCCCTTCGACGCGCTGCTCGCGCAGCGTCTCGATCGCATGACGTTCGCGCGCCGCGTCGTATTCGGTCGTCATCAGGATCAGCTTGAAACCGGCCGCGGTCGCGAGCGCGTCGATGCCTTGCAGGCAGTCGGCGAACACCGGGTTCGACAGCGTTGGCACGACGACGCCGACGAGCCGCGTGCGCTCGCCGCGCAGTTGCCGGCCGAGCGGGCTCGGGCGGAACTGCAGCGTGTCGATGGCGGTGCGGATCGTCTGCAGCGTGGCGGGGCTGACGGTATGCGGCGCGTTGATCGCACGCGAAACGGTGGCGATCGAGAAGCCCGCGAGGGCGGCGACGTCCTTGATGGTCGAGGTCATGAAGTCATGCGATGTAAACGTTTTCGGCCGGGGAATTATCGAAAACGTTTGTGACTTCGCGATGACGCATGCGACGTTGTTTCGCGACAAGCACGATACAAACGTCAGACGGTTGAGGCCGTCGGACACGCGCGGTCGATTGTATCGGCACGAAGGTGCGGCGCGGGACGAAATCGTCGGCCGTGTGGTATCGGTGTCGTATCGGTGTCGAATGCGCGGGAGGAAACGGTGCGACGATGGCCGGTGTCGCGCTGCGGCGCGGCGGAATGAGGGAACGCATGCGCCAAGCAATGGTAGAATCGCGTCCGCCCTCTTGCCGGGGTGATGAAATTGGTAAACATAGCGGACTTAAACGATTGAGTGCCCGGCCGGAAACGGTCGGTGCAGAACCCTTCAAATTCGGCGAAACCCCTGATGTACGCATCGAGGCAACGCCGAGCCAAGCCTCGCGGCACTCGCGAGGAAGGTGTAGAGACTAGACGGGGGGCACCTAAGGCGCACGGGCAGCGGTCACGCCCGCGCGCGATGGTGAAGGCATAGTCCAGCGCACGAACGGTTCGCGCATGCGACGCCGGCTTCGAAAGAAGCAGTGTGACGAAAATCCGCCGCCTTAATTGGCTTGCCGGTTCAAGTCCGGTCCCCGGCACCACATATACTCCCAAGTATCTCCACGGTTGGCCAAAAATCCCTTTTAGTCAAGGACTTGCGGGGATTTTTGATGCCATGGTTGCCAATCGTTTCCCATTGACACCCACGAAATCTGGGGGCATCGTTGGGGGCAGTTTTCCTGATCAGGGGCATCGAAATGCCCCCATGCTCAAATGCCCCTTGCCGATGTCGCTGTCCGTGCGGCCAAGCCTCGTGAAAAGTCCTACAAACTGGCCGACGGCCAAGGCATGTACTTGGAGATCATGCCGAACGGGTCGAAGTACTGGCGATTAAAGTATCGCATCGACGGTAAGGAGAAACGGATGGCCCTCGGGGTCTATCCGGCCGTGACGCTGCTGGCTGCGCGTAAGGCCCGCGACGGCATCAAGGATCAGTTGCGCAGGGGCCTTGATCCGTCACACGAAAAGAAGCGTGTAAAGCTGCAGCGGAGTGTCGATCGCGAGAACTCCTTCGAGCCTATCGCTCGCGAGTGGCATGAGCAGCGGAAGGGATCGTGGAGCGAGGGGCACGCAATACGGGTCATGAAGCTGCTTGAGCGAGAGCTGTTTCCGGTGCTCGGCGCGCGACCGATTGCCGAGATCACCGCGCCGGAGTTGCTTGCAGTGATTCGAAAAATCGAGGTGCGCGATGCCATCGAGCTCGCGCACAAGGCAATCCAGGCAACGAGCCAGATCTTTCGGTACGCCATTGCCACGGGCCGGGCCGAGCGTGACCCTGCGCCGGATCTCCGGGGCGCGCTGAAGACACGTACCGTCGTGCACATGAAGCGCGTCAGCGAGGCTGAACTGCCTGAACTCATGCAAAAGATCAGTGCGTACGAGGGTGACTACCAGACTCGTTTGGCACTGCAGTTCATGGCGCTGACGTTCGTCCGTACGAGCGAACTTCGGTTTGCGGAATGGACCGAGATCGATGAGAAGAAGGAATGGCGCATCCCGGCCGAGAAAATGAAGATGCGCACGCCGCACCTCGTGCCGTTGTCGAAACAGGCGCTCGAGGTGATCGCGAAGCTACGGGAGCTGAACGGCAACGGCCAGTATCTGTTCCAGAATCGTTCGAGCTCCAAGAAGCCAATGAGCGAGAACACAATAATTTTCGCGCTGTACCGGATGGGTTACCACTCGCGGATGACGGGGCACGGTTTCCGCGGCCGTGCGTCGACCATCCTGAACGAGCACAATTTCAACCGGGACTGGATCGAGCGTCAACTGGCTCACAGCGAGCGGGACGGAGTCCGGGCAGCGTATAACCATGCGGAGTACCTACCCGAGCGCCGGAGGATGATGCAGTGGTGGGGCGGCTATCTCGAGAGGGCGTCCCACTTGTACAACGACCGCCCAAGGGACGCATGAGGGTACGAGGTAGTCTGATTTGATACTAACTCCTGCCGCATGCGTGAGCGGGCATATATCGGTGCGCTGCGCTATCCGGGCACTCTCAGATTTTGTGCCCGAAGTGCGGGATCTTCACAGAACTAAGCAGAGAAACCACGCCCCAACTCTCAGGGTCGCGCACGATCATGGTCTGAGACTGCGCATTTCCCGCCAACCGTGAGCAAGATAGTGCTCCTCAGCGCCAACGCCGGCAGCGCGCACGTCTGGATTGGCAGCGAGGTAAAGTTCAGCGTCGAAATCGGCAGGGAGCCCGCGAGTCACATGTGCTGATCCCACTCGCTCGATAGGGATTTGTCGCCCGAGGTACGCATTTCTCGTGATCTCGCCCGTTACGATGTTCGGTAGCTCGCGGAACGCGATATTCCCGTAGAACGGATCGGACCACATCGGCGTGTAGTAGGCACAGTCTTCGAAATAGTAGTGAGTCACCTGCGACCAGCGGGTTTTTGTCTTGTCGAGCTGCTTCGTCCCACCGTGCAATAGATTGGCAAGCCAGATCAGAGCTTGGCCCTTTTTGGCGCGAAATGTCTGCGGTTTTATCTCGTGAGCCTCAACAAGTGCCCGCCACATCGATTCGTAAACCGACTGCGTCGGCTTGCGTTCGAGGTGAGTCGCGCAAATGCCAATGTGCTCGTTCGTGAAGATCGGCCATTTGTGGCTGCCAGGGTAGTAGAGCAACGGGCCTGCGTCCTCACCGATGTCTTCGAAGGCCGTCCAGACGCCGCACATGAAACGCTCGGGAGCCGAACTAAAGTGCACTGCATCCGTATGCATGTGCTGCTGCGTTCCGACTGGGAAATTGAGCGTTTGGAACGGCCATGCGCGGCGCCCGAAGAGTTTCGTTAGCAGATCGAGGATATGCGAGTTCGTTGCGATCCGCTTCACGTCGTCGTTGAACTTCCACGCATCTTGAATCCGAAGGCCATCCCCGACTTCGTAACCCTCGTCAAACCAGTAGTCCCATTTGTATTGATCACGCAAATCGTTCTTAATACGTTCGGCGAGCTGATCGAACTCGATGTCCGGGAAATCGATGATCGCGAAGCCGTTGTGGTGCAAATCATGGGCGATTCTCTGTATTTCTAGATCGACTCCTTCAGCTTCGAATATTTGTCTGAAAAATGGCGACTCGACAGATGGGACACCCGGCAGCGGGTTTTCGAATATCTGCGACATGTTGGTCTCCAGCCTAGTTTTTTTGGTATGGGGAGTGTAACGTTATGGAAAGGTTTTTGTTGTATAGGGGATAACGCCTAGTGCTGCGACTAGGAACTTCGTGCACTAGCTTCTGAGCACATGTACTGGTCAAGCGGGGGAAAAAGTCCGGTCGTCGACCTGCGATCTGATGACGGGGGAAATGGCCGACGACGTCGAACGTCGAGGCAGCGCGTGCGATGCTGCAGTTATACCCGGCTGAGGACATGGTAGCCGAACCTTTGTAGTCGACGATTGGCTAACTAATAAAATATCTTATCGTTCCATCGAGATTGCGATTATCACCGTCATACAATGCTGCCGATTTTAACTTGAACAAGGGCGTATGAAAAATCTTCTCAACTCGCTCAGACTAACTGTGTGGACCGCTGAGTTCGCATGGAAGCTAGTAACGTTCGGAATTGTTGCGGCTGGAGGGACCACAGCCGGCGTACTGGCAAGTGCCGCCCAGATGTTTCAAGGCCTCGGTATGCTCGGTTGGTACGGGACGGGTTTGATCGCTGCTTTATTGACTGCCGTGATCATCTATCTCGTTCGGGCGTCACAGCGAGCGGCAGCGGAGGCGTCGGTTGCATCCGCGATTGCTGCCAAATCAACACGTATCAACCCTCTCCGTGCCAATTTTTCGGACGAAGTGATTCATATTGCGGACTTGCATCTACCTGGCAAGCAACTGCATGAGCACAAACAGTTTCGTAACTGTAAATTTGTTGGTCCAGGCGCCATAGCATTGGGTGGAGGCACGTTTGTGCGAAATAACTTCCATGATTCCGGTCATATTCTCACGGTCCCGGAAAACACTGTCATTACGGGCGTAACCATGCTCTTAAATTGCACGGTTGAGGATTGTGAGTTCTATCGAACGACGTTGCTTATACCGAGGGGGTCCGCCGATGTCTTTCGAAATATTCCTGGGGCGCAAGTCGCGATGTGAAAGATTATGAAAGGCAATTTATCTCTATGTGCTGAGATGGCCGAGGTGGCGACGAACACGGGACTGTTCAGAACACGTAGGTAATCGGCCGTTGAGATTGACAGAACGTCTCGCCCTTGAGGAAATTTCAGAAAGGAAGAAGGGGAGCGGGACCCGCTAGACCCTGTCAGTGCGACCACGGCGCTGGTCATACCCCTTAAGGGCAGCGGCGAGCTGTTTGTCGATGAATGCAGCCAGGTCGGTTATGTGGACTCCTTTGGCGCACTTCTGCGATCGTTCCATCCTGATCACGGGCAGCGCAATCTCACCGGACGAGATCTTGCGCATCAGGTTCGGCAACGTCAGTGGTTCAAAGAAGTCGCGGCAGACATCCTCGATCGGAATGATCGCGCGAACACCATACTGTGCCATGAGCATGAAGACTGTATTCATTGAGCGGGCGCTCCGAGATCGAAGGCGGGCGATCACGGCCGCCCGATGAATCAACCGCCAAGCCGGTGAGTAACGTTGCCAGGTGCATTGATGAACCCCGTTCCCTTGCCGCCGGCGACTTTGAGGTGCTCGACCTCGACCTTCGCAGAATTGATGATGACTTGGGCTACGTCTGCGATGGCCTTCGCACGTTCGATTTCCATCGGTTTCTCTTTGTCAGTCAGGGCCTCAAGAGCGTTGAACAAATGATTGCGCAGTGCGTCAATGTTTTTCATGAATTTTCCTCTTCAGTTTGTTATGCAAACGAATTACGTCACGAAGCTCAGGTGGAAGTGATTTGGTCAGCATTGCCACTTTCCGAGATTTTTCCTGCATGTACTCTTTGGTTTTCGTGACGCCGTGATCGGCCGCCATAGCCCAGACGGCTCGAATGGATACCCCCAATTCCTGAGCCATGTCGGCTGTATCGCGACTTGGATAGTCGCGTACGAGCATCTCGATTTCAGCGTCGCTCCAGACCTTGGGCGCGTTCCGATCTCTCCGCTTGAATTTCATATGCGAGAAGTTCGACACGAGATCCGGCGTAGGGAAATACACATTGACAGTTCGGCTGTACAAGGGCCTTTTTTCCACGCGGATCAGGCCGCGCTGAACGTAACCGTACGTCCGTCGAGTGATGAAGCCAACAGGTACATTCAGTAGCTTCTCGATCGTCACAGAATCAATGCCTGGTTGATCGATGATCAATGCAAGCGCAGCTTGTACGTCCGAGTCCATGTCGGCATCCTCGCTGAGTCGAAAACGTTCTGTCGAGCGCGTATCCTGCCGTGCAAAAAATCGGTAGGTGATGGAAATTGCTCGTCGGAATCTTCGTGTTGATCAGAAGAATCAATTTGCGCATCAGTCAGTGCGGTGGCGGTCGGGTGCACGCGGCAGAAAGTACAGAACGCTATACGGAGCGACAGAGAATCTATACATCTTCGTATAGTGTCCTAAACGTTTGTCACGCCATCGACGATGTGAAGACGAGAAGCAGTGCTTCTTTTTTCGGGTGGTTGCTCGATAGACAGAACGTCGGAGCGGTGGAGTCGTCACTTCATTTTTTGGGCTGGCAAGAAACATGTTGATCTGCCCGATGGGAATCCGGCCGCAGCCGTTGAGCTTGAGCGCGCCGGACCGCACCATCTCGCCGACGACTGCGGCACTTAGGCCAAGCGTGTCGGCAGCTACTGCCTGAGTTTACAAATTCCCCCTTGACGCTTCGGTGACGCATCGCTATCCCACCACGCCCACACGTAGACAGGGAGATCGGCGATCGATGCACTCTTGAAGAAGACCGGCTTGATCGTCGTGTACCCACGATTGACGAGGATGTGCGTGTAGTCGCTGAAAGCTTTTCGGATAGACTGGCCGACGTCGGTGGTCGCGAGGTATCGCACGTGCGCCCTCGTTAAATCGACTCGCGCTGCAAGCTGCGGACAAGCATTGCGGCGTCACGGCGGACCTCGATCGGGATTCGCTGGTTTGCGACCACCTCGCGAACGAACTTGCCGAGGAGAATGACAGCCGAGACGTCAGTCCGAATCGGCTTGACGCTACATGTTGGTTCGCCGCCACATTGTTTTATGTTCTTCATATGCTTGCCCCTCCGGTTGTGCCGGATCTCTGTCCCAAATTGCAGTCAAAGTGTCCGGGGGCATATGTGGGGGCATGCAGAAAATACGAATCCGCAAAAAGCTGATGAATATTGGGTGCGGCGGATCAGTGCAAGTCCGGTCCCCGCACCATCGATTGCGCCGATTCGATGGAGGTGTGAAAAACCCGCGAGAAATGCAGCGCTCGCGGGGTTTTTTGTTTGGTGCGGATGCATGCAGCGCCACGCGCGTGCGGCTCGGGCTGCGCGTCGATGCGACGAAAGCGACGCCATGTGATACTTGGCACGCGCTTCTTACCGACGCATTCCAACGCAGTTCGCCTCTCGCAATCCCATCCGTCATGACCGACTCGACCCATCACTATTACGAACCGTCGCAAGGCCACGGTCTGCCGCACGATCCGTTGAACGCGATCGTGGGCCCGCGCCCGATCGGCTGGATCTCCTCCCGCGGCAGCGACGGCACGCTCAATCTCGCGCCGTACAGCTTCTTCAACGCGTTCAACTATCGCCCGCCGATCATCGGTTTTTCGAGCACCGCCGCGAAGGACAGCGTGCGCAACGTGCAGGAGACCGGCGAGTTCGTGTGGAACCTCGCGACACGCGATCTCGCCGAGCAGATGAACCAGACCTGCGCCGCCGTGCCGTACGACGTGAACGAATTCGAACTGGGCGGCTTGACCGCGGTGCCGTCGCGCCTCGTCGACGTGCCGCGCGTCGCGGAAAGCGGCGTGAACTTCGAATGCAAGGTGACCGACGTGATCCGGCTGCGCGATCATCGCGGTGTCGAGACGCCGGCCACGCTGGTGCTGGGCGAGGTCGTCGCCGTTCATATCCGCCATGACCTGCTGAAGGACGGCATTTTTGACACGTTTGGCGCGGGCATCATTCTTCGTGCGGGCGGCCCGTCGGCCTACGTGCACGTGACGCCCGACAGCCGCTTCGACCTGTTCCGTCCCGACGCGTGATCGATCGCGCGTCGCAGTAAGCTGGCAAGCGGGCGCACGCGCGCCCAAACCTGAAAGACCCCGCAGAGATCGAGGATTTCGCGGGGTCTTTTGCTTCGTACCCTCACATGATCGGGACGCGCCGATCCGTCGGCGACGCCCGATCGTCGCCCGCCCGACGACCCTGCACCGCAAAACCCGTGCTGCGCCGACTCCGCCGGCCGCACCTCACGCACTGCGGCGATCCGCCATGGCAAATCTGCTCACCGCGAACGAGCGGCTTGGGCATCGACGTCCGCCGCTGCAAGGCATAGATTTCCAAGGTTGACGTGCTTATCCGCGCGTCAGCTCGCGCGCAGGCCGGCAACCGGCCTGCGCGTTCCCAAACAGCGTGAGACACAATCGAGCGTGGAGACGACACGATGAGCCTGTCAGAGCCATTGCGTCTGCATGTGCCGGAGCCCACCGGGCGCCCGGGCTGCAAGACGGACTTTTCCTATCTGCATCTATCGCCGGCCGGCGCCGTCCGCCGCCCGCCGATCGACGTAGCCGCGGCGGACACCGCCGATCTCGCCCGCAGCCTCGTGCGCGTGCTCGACGACAACGGCAAGGCCGTCGGCCCGTGGGCGCCCGATCTCGACGATGCGCGCCTGATCGCCGGGCTGCGCGCGATGCTCAAGACCCGCATTTTCGACGCGCGCATGATGATCGCGCAGCGCCAGAAGAAAATCTCCTTCTACATGTTGAGCCTCGGCGAGGAGGCGATCGGCACAGCGCACGCGATGGCGCTGCGCGACGGCGACATGTGCTTTCCGACGTACCGGCAGCAGAGCATCCTGATCGCGCGCGACGTGCCGCTCGAACGGATGATCTGCCAACTGATGTCGAACGAGGGCGATCCGCTGAAGGGCCGCCAACTCCCGGTGATGTACTCGGATCGCGAGGCCGGTTTCTTCTCCATTTCCGGCAACCTCGCGACGCAGTTCATCCAGGCGGTCGGCTGGGCGATGGCGTCGGCGATCAAGGGCGACACGAAGATCGCGTCCGCGTGGATCGGCGACGGCGCGACGGCCGAAGCCGATTTCCATACCGCGCTCACGTTCGCGCACGTGTACCGCGCGCCGGTCGTATTGAACGTGGTCAACAACCAGTGGGCGATCTCGACGTTCCAGGCGATCGCGGGCGGCGAGGGCACGACCTTCGCCGGACGCGGCGTCGGCTGCGGGATCGCGTCGCTGCGCGTCGACGGCAACGACTTCCTCGCGATCTACGCGGCGTCGAGCTGGGCGGCCGAACGCGCGCGCCGCAACCTCGGCCCGACGCTGATCGAGTGGGTGACCTACCGCGCGGGCGCGCATTCGACGTCGGACGATCCGACCAAGTACCGGCCGAGCGACGACTGGTCGCATTTCCCGCTCGGCGATCCGATCGAGCGCTTCAAGCGCCACCTGATCGCGAAGGGCATCTGGTCGGACGGCGCGCACGATGCGCTGACGGCCGAGCTCGAGGCCGAGGTGCTCGCCGCGCAGAAGGAGGCGGAGAAATTCGGGACGCTGGCCGACGACCGGATTCCGTCGCCGGCCTCGATGTTCGACGACGTATACAAGGAGCTGCCCGCGCACCTGCGCCGCCAGCGCCAGGAACTGGGAGCGTGATCATGGCGCAACACGAGACAGAAACTGCGACGCAGCCGATGACGATGATCCAGGCGCTGCGCTCCGCGATGGACGTGATGCTCGGGCGCGACAGCGACGTGGTCGTGTTCGGGCAGGACGTCGGCTACTTCGGCGGCGTGTTCCGCTGTACCGAAGGACTGCAGAACAAATACGGCAAGTCGCGCGTGTTCGATGCGCCGATCTCGGAAGGCGGGATCGTCGGCGCGGCGGTGGGGATGGGCGCGTACGGGTTGCGCCCCGTCTGCGAGATCCAGTTCGCCGACTATTTCTATCCGGCGTCCGACCAGATCGTGTCGGAAGGCGCGCGGCTGCGCTACCGCTCGGCCGGCCAGTTCACCGCGCCGATGACGATCCGGATGCCGTGCGGCGGCGGCATCTACGGCGGGCAGACGCACAGTCAGAGCCCGGAGGCGATGTTCACGCAGGTATGCGGGCTGCGCACGGTGATGCCGTCGAATCCGTACGACGCGAAAGGGTTGCTGATCGCGTCGATCGAGAACGACGATCCGGTGATCTTCCTCGAACCGAAACGGCTGTACAACGGCCCGTTCGACGGCCATCACGAACGGCCCGTCACGTCGTGGCTCAAGCATCCGGCGAGCGCGGTGCCCGAAGGCTACTACACGGTGCCGCTCGATACGGCCGCCGTCGTGCGCCCCGGCAACGACGTGACGGTGCTCACGTACGGCACGACGGTGCACGTGTCGCTCGCCGCGGCCGAGGAGACGGGCATCGACGCGGAAGTGATCGACCTGCGCACGCTGTGGCCGCTCGATCTCGACACGGTCGTCGCGTCGGTGCGCAAGACCGGGCGCTGCGTCGTGGTGCACGAAGCGACGCGCACCTGCGGCTATGGCGCGGAGCTCGTGGCGTTGGTCCAGGAGCACTGCTTCTACCACCTCGAAGCGCCGGTCGAGCGCACGACGGGCTGGGACACGCCGTATCCGCATGCGCAGGAGTGGGCGTACTTTCCGGGCCCAGCCCGGGTCGGTGAAGCGTTGCGACGCGTGATGGAGGCGTGAGATGGGGATTCATGTCATCAAGATGCCGGATATCGGCGAAGGGATCGCCGAGGTCGAGTTGGTGGCCTGGCATGTGGAAGTCGGGCAGACGATCAAGGAAGACCAGCCGCTCGCCGACGTGATGACCGACAAGGCGGCAGTCGAGATTCCGTCGCCGGTGGCGGGCAAGGTGATCGAGCTGGGCGGCCGGATCGGCGAGATGATGGCGGTCGGCAGCGAGCTGATTCGGCTGGAAGTCGAAGGCGACGGCAATCTGAAGGCCGCGCCACCGGTGCGGGAAACAAAGGTAGCAACCGCACCGGTCGCGGCGGCGGCGCCGTCGAAGCCGGCGGCCGACGCGCCGGCCGAGCCGCCTGCGCAGCCCGCGGCGCCGCGCGCACCGGCGAAACCGCGCCGCGACGAACGAGCCGCGCAGCCGCGCGCGGCGCTTGCGCCCGGAGAGCGGCCGCTCGCGTCGCCGGCCGTGCGTCAGCGCGCGTGGGACATGGGCATCGAGTTGCGCTACGTGCGCGGCACCGGCGAAGCCGGGCGGATCCTGCATGCGGATCTCGACGCGTATGCGCGCACCGGCGGCAGCTCGGCGCACGGATCGCAACCGCGCGGCTACGACGAACGCCACGACGAAACCGAAGTGCCGGTGATCGGTTTGCGGCGGGCGATCGCGCGCAAGATGCAGGAAGCGAAGCGCCGCATCCCGCATTTCAGCTACGTCGAGGAGATCGACGTCACCGAGCTCGAATCGTTGCGCACGGAACTGAACCGCCGCCACGGCGACACGCGCGGCAAGCTCACGCCGCTGCCGCTGCTGATCCGCGCGATGGTGATCGCGCTGCGCGACTTCCCGCAGATCAACGCGCGTTTCGACGACGAAGCGGGCGTCGTCACGCGCTACGGCGCGGTGCACATGGGCGTCGCGACGCAGACGGACGGTGGCCTCACGGTGCCGGTGCTGCGGCATGCGGAAGCGCGCGACGTGTGGTCGATCGCGGCGGAAATCGCGCGGCTCGCCGATGCGGTGCGCGCGAACCGCGCGCAACGCGACGAGCTGAGCGGCTCGACGATCACGATCTCGAGCCTCGGCGCGCTCGGCGGCATCGTGTCGACGCCGGTGATCAATCATCCGGAAGTCGGCATCGTCGGCGTGAACCGGATCGTCGAGCGGCCGATGATCCGCGACGGCGCGGTCGTCGCGCGCAAGATGATGAACCTGTCGTCGTCGTTCGACCATCGCGTCGTCGACGGCGCGGACGCGGCCGCATTCATCCAGGCGGTGCGCGCGGTGCTCGAACGCCCGGCACTGCTGTTCGTGGAGTGAGCCGATGAAGAACGAACACACCACACTGCTCGTCATCGGCGGCGGCCCGGGCGGTTACGTCGCCGCGATCCGCGCCGGCCAGCTCGGCATTCCGACCATGCTCGTCGAACGCGAGCGGCTCGGCGGCACCTGCCTGAACATCGGCTGCATTCCGTCGAAGGCATTGATCCACGTGGCCGACGCGTTCGAACAGGCGTGCGGTCATGCCGGCGAGGGCGCGCTGGGGATCCGCGTGCGCACGCCCGAGATCGACATCGCGAAAAGCGTCGCGTGGAAGGACGGCATCGTCGACCGGCTGACGCGCGGCGTCGGCGCGCTGCTCAAGAAGAACGGCGTGCGCGTGCTGCACGGCGAAGCGCGCGTGATCGACGGCAAGACCGTCGAAGTCGTCGGCGGCGGCCATGCAGTGCGGATCGGTTGCGAACACCTGCTGCTCGCGACCGGTTCCGAGCCGGTCGAACTGCCGTCGATGCCGTTCGGCGGGCATGTCGTGTCGTCCACTGAAGCGCTGTCGCCCGCGACGCTGCCGAAGCGGCTGGTCGTCGTCGGGGCCGGCTATATCGGGCTCGAACTCGGGATCGTCTATCGCAAGCTCGGCGTCGACGTCAGCGTCGTCGAGGCGGCCGAGCGCGTGCTGCCTGCGTACGATGCCGAACTCGTGCGGCCGGTCGCCGATTCGCTCGCGCGCCTCGGCGTGCGGCTGCGGCTCGGCCACACGGTGCTCGGGCTGGACGCGCACGGCGCGGTGCGCGTGCGGGCGGCGGACGGTGCCGAGCACACGCTGCCGGCCGATCGCGTGCTGGTCGCCGTCGGCCGCCGGCCGCGCGTCGACGGGTTCGGGCTCGAGTCGTTGCTGCTCGATCGCAACGGCCGCGCGCTGCGGATCGACGACGCATGCCGGACCTCGATGCGCAACGTGTGGGCGATCGGCGACGTCGCGGGCGAACCGATGCTCGCGCATCGCGCGATGGCGCAAGGCGAGATGGTGGCCGAGCTGATCGCCGGTCGGCGTCGTCGGTTCACGCCCGCGTCGATTCCGGCCGTGTGCTTCACCGATCCCGAGATCGTGACGGCCGGCTGGTCGCCGGACGACGCGCACGCGGCTGGCGCCGATTGTCTGAGCGCATCGTTCCCGTTCGCCGCGAACGGGCGCGCGATGACGTTGCAGGCGACCGACGGGTTCGTGCGCGTCGTCGCGCGCCGCGACGATCACGTGATCGTCGGCTGGCAGGCGGTCGGGCGCGGGGTGTCGGAGCTGGCCGCGGCGTTCTCGCAGTCGCTGGAGATGGGCGCGCGGCTCGAAGACATCGGCGGCACGATTCACGCGCATCCGACGCTCGGCGAGGCGCTTCAGGAAGCGGCGCTGCGCGCGCTCGGGCACGCGCTGCACGTGTGACCTGTTCGCCGAACGCAGGCGCCGGAGCGCCGCGCGCGCCTCGGCGTGCATCGGGCCTGCATCGGGCCTGCATCGGGCATGCATCGGGCATGCATCGGGCATGCATCGGGCATGCGCGGCCGGCCGCCGTGTCGGAACCGCTCCGAAACGGCTGGCCGCGTATGCGCCGGGTGTCAGGCAAGCGCGCTCCGATCGGCGTGCCGCGTCGTCACGTCACGATAGAACGCGTCTATCGCTTCGACCATCTGCGACAGCCCCGGCTGTTCGAGCGGATAGTGACCGGCGTTTTCCAGCATCTCGACCTTGACCGGCACGTGGCGGATCCGCGCGAGGAACGGCTCGCTCAGATGCAGCGGCGTCCAGCGGTCCGCGGCCGGCTGCGTGAGCAGGATCGGGCACACGGAGAAATCCTCCGGCTCGACCACCGGCCGGTACGACATGTAGGAATCGAGGAACGCCATCGTCATCGCGTTGCCGGCCGAGGTCCGGTCGGACATCCATACCTTCAGCGCATCGTCGCGGTTCACGAGCGCGTGCATCTTGCTCGCGAGCGACATCGGGATGCGCATGGCGCGCAGCGGCGTCTTCGCGGCGAAGTGCGTCATCGGGCCGCCGACGCGGCTCATGAACAGGTTGCGCGCGGTTTCGTCGCGCACCTGCTGCAGGCGCTGGTCGAGAAAGGTCATGCCGACGATGCCGTCGACTTTCCCGTTCAGCGCGGCGACGTGGTACGTCAGCATGCCGCCCGCGCTCAATCCGTACAGCACGATCGGCCGATCGTCCTTCGCGCGCTCCGCGTCGATCAGGTCGCTGCCGGCGCGCACCCAGTCGTCGTAGCGCACCAGCGCGCCGCGCGCCACTTCGGTCATCCCGTATTCGGGCATGTCGACCGCGATCGTCTCGTAGCCGCGGCGTGCCAGTTGCTCGCCGACGATCATCGACATTTGCCGTCCGTTCGTGCCGACGCCATGGAACAGGATCACCTTCACCTGCGCGCGGGGATTGCGATACGTATCGAGATGGAGGCGATGGCCCCGCCAGTGCCACCATTGCTCGTCGGGCTGGCGATCGGCCGCCCACTGGAAGTCGGGCGGCAGGAACGCCTGCATGGCGCGCCAGACGGGCTGATCTGCATAGGTTCTGGACATGGCATCGGACTCCGGTCGGTCGAGTGAAAGGGCGGTTGCGATGGCGCCCATCATCGCGCGGCACGCGGCCCGCGCCCATGCTGGCGCGGGCCAACCGCTTTAGAATCTAGGCCAACCCACGTCACGAGGCGCCCGATGAACGTCTGGAACTTTGTCCGCAGCCCGGCTTCCGTCCTGCTGATGATCGCGTTCGGGCGAGACCGCGGGATCGCGCCGGCGGCCCTGCTGAAGGGCTCGCAACTCACGCTGAAGCAACTCGCCGATCCGGATTTCACGGTGCTGGCCGCGCAGGAGCGGGCCGTCGCGTCGAACCTGCTTGCACTGGCCGGCGACGAGCCGGGGGTGGGCTTGACGGTCGGCCTGTCGTACCAGCTTTCCGCCTACGGATTGCTCGGATACGGGCTGCTGAGCAGCGCGACCGGGATGGATGCGGTCGCGCTCGCGGGCCGCTATCTCGCCTTGACGTATACGTTCGTCGGGATGACGTACCGTCGCACCGGGCGGCACGGCACGATCGTGTTCGACGCGGCGCCGGAATTGTCCGCGCCGCTGCAGCGCTTCTTCGTCGAGCGCGCGATGGGCGCCGCGTGCCGCGTGCTGCGCGACGTGATCGGCAGCGCGTTCACCCTCGCGACGTTCGACCTCGCGTACGACGCCGAACCCGGTGGCCGGCACGTGCTCGGCACGCCGGTCCGCTACCGGCGGCCGGCCAATGCGATCACGTTCGAGCATGCGCACCTCGAACGGCCGTTGCCGCAGGCCAATGCCGCGACGGCCGCGATGTGCGAGCGCATGTGCGCGGAGCTGATCGCGCGCCGGCGCACGCGGGTCGACCTCGTGTCGTTCCTGAACGAATACCTGTCCACGCGGCCGTTCGACCGGCCGCCGCAACTGAAGGACATCGCGACGCTGCTGAACACGAGCGAGCGCACGCTCAAGCGCCGGCTGCGGGAGGAGGGCGCGAGCTTCCGCGACATCTCGAATGCGGTGCGCAAGGCGCGCGCGCAGGCGCTGATCGCCGAAGGGCGGCTGTCGATCAAGGAAATCGCGGACGAACTGGGGTTCAGCGACATCTCGTCGTTCTCGCAGGCGTACAAGCGCTGGACGGGCGTGGCGCCGAGCGTGTCGCGGCAGGCGGCGTCCGGTTCATAGCGGGGCGCGGGCGAGGCGGCGGTCGCGGTTGACCGTCCCGCGCGAACCGTTCATCGTGTCGCTATCCCGCCTGATTGATTGGCCGCGCATCGGCGGGTTCGCCGCGGTGCGGCATGGCGAAACGCCGCGTGCACGCGGCTTTTTCTGCCGATTGGCGCACACGTGCGCCTCACGGAACGACCGGACATGAAACTGTTGCTCATCGGCGCGACCGGGCTCGTCGGGCGCCACGTCCTCGAAGTCGCGCTCGCCGACGCGCGGGTGGACCAGGTCGTCGTGCTCGCGCGCCGGCCGTTGTCGCCGCATCCGAAGATGCGCGCGCTGGAGGTCGACTTCGATCGACTGCCGGACGCGGCCGACTGGTGGCGGGCCGACGCGGTGATCTGCACGCTCGGCACCACGATGCGCGTCGCGGGCACGCAGGCCGCATTCCGCCGCGTCGATCACGACTATCCGCTCGCGGTCGCGCGTCTTGCGCACCGGCACGGCACGCCGACCTACGTGCTGAATTCCGCACTCGGCGCGGACGCTGCATCGCGCATCTTCTACAACCGCGTGAAGGGCGAGGTCGAACAGGCGCTCGCCGGCGTCGGGTTCGATTCGCTCACGTACGTGCGACCGGGCCTGATCGGCGGCAGCCGCGACGAGTTCAGGTTCGTCGAGCGGCTGTTCGTGTTCGCGTTGGGCGCCGTCGGGCCGGTGCTGCCGGCGAAGTGGCGCGTGAATCCCGCGTCGCGGATTGCGCGCGCGATGCTCGACGCGGCGATCGACGCAAGGCCGGGCGTGCAGGTCGTCGCATCCGACCAACTGGTCTGATGCGGTGCGGGCGGGTGCGTCCGACATCGACTGTCTCGATCCGGCGTTCTCGCCGGGCCCCAGTACGCCGGTTTCGGACGGTCTATCGAGCCATCAGGTGCTCGAGATCCCGCGTCACCTCGACGGCATCAACCCAGTCGGCGTGGACGTGATCGAAGTGTCGCCGCCGTACGATCATGCGGAAATCACGTCGCTTGCCGGTGCGACGATCGCGCTGGGACTGATCTGCCTGCATGCGTCGCGCCGGCGGCAGAAAAAGGAAGCCTCAATCGATGGACGATTTCACCTGGCGCGAGGCCATTCCCGGCGACGCGGCCGAGTGTATCGCGCTGCGGGCACGCACGCGCGAGAACGCGTTCCCCGAAGCGCGGTTGCGCGCGCTCGGCATCACCTCGAAAGCTGGGGCGACGGTATCCGCGGCGGCCTGTTCTCGGGCCATGTCTGCTGCGCGTCCGGACGCATGGTCGACTACTGCTTAGGCGACACCGGCTCGGGCGAGATCGTCGTGCTCGCGATGCTGCCCGAGTATGAAGGCGCTGGGATCGGTAAGCGGTTGCTGCGGCGCGTGATCGACGATTTCGCGGCGAACGGCTTCACTTCGCTGTTTCTCGGCTGCTCGACCGATCCCGCGTCGCGCTCGTACGGGTTTTATCGCCATCTCGGCTGGATACCGATTGGAAAGCTAGATGAGGTGGGGGACGAGATCTCGACACTTCAGGTCGGGCCTCAGTAGTCCGACAAGTGATTTTCCTTGAAAGCGGAATATTTTCTAAAGGGTATTCAGGTGGTAGAGTGAATAGATATCGAATGAAAGTGGAGACGATTTTTCTATTCCACACAGGCTTGGATCGGGACGCTTGTTCAGTTGGGCGATGCCGAGCATGTCAAAGAAAGAGGCTGAATCTACCAGTTCAATAGGTATGTATTGTTCGGTGGATGCTCTGGCCGCGTCAACTGCTCCTTGCTGAAATTTTGTAGAGGAAACGAAGATGCCGCGAGCGTATCCTCCCAGCATTAGCGCTCCAAGAAAGGAGCGAATCTGTTCGACTTCTATTGAGCGGCTCAATCTCTTTACTTGAACACCAATTTTTTTGCCATCATTCTCTAACAAAATAATATCAATTCCGCCATCTCGCGAATATGTTGTTAGTGTTGTGTCATATCCGTGATCTCGGAATACACTGGCAACCGTTTCTTCAAATAGTCTTGGATGCAAGGTGCCTCTGGATTCAAAGCGTCGCATAAGATAATTTCGGACTTGAGTTATTGGAGTATCAATGCACGATAATTCAAGATCCTTGATAACTGCCATGCTGTAGAGGGTGAGGCACCAATGTTGCCATTGTAGTGCTGGTAAAACCGCTTGTTCCATGGCGACCCACCATCCGCACGTAGGACATATATAAAGAGTTGAACGTTGCGCGAGCACGTCTCCGCTCAATCTGACATGTAATTTACTCGGGGCAATTCTATCTCGAATAAATGCTTTCATTGTTGGAACATAGGCTTCCTTGAAGTCTTGAAATGATTTATTCCAGAGATCGACGTTGCAAAATTCGTCCATCAATATTTTGCAATAAACACATCTGACCTCTTCCGGCGGGCCGCTGCCCTCGGGACAGGTTGGTAAGTCCAGGGATTTGAAAAAAGGAAAATATTGACCGGGTGAGTGCTGCCAAGGGCCGTTCATGACGGTGATCTCCGAATTTAGAATTGGATACCTATTTTTATTAGATGGGCGGCGGTCGATTCAATGTAATGGGAGGAGGTGAGGAAAGCTAGAAATTTGATTGGCGAGAAGATTCATCGGCCGGGAAGATATTGGACAGGAAGGTAGTTTTTGGGCTTGTACCAAGATCGATTCGTTTTTGTCTCATTGATCGGACAATTTCGAAAGTCGATGAACTTCGGGTAATCACCGATATCTCGCAAGTTGTATATACAAGATCATCCGCTGGCAATGTCGGCACACGTCGTGCCGCTTGCGGGCCAGCGTGCAGACCCTGCGCGCGTGGCGCATGCCGGCGATCCACGGCGCCCCGCATTCGCCGAGCCGAAAGGGCGGCTCGCAGCTTCCTGTCTCGTTCAAACCATGTGTGGTCCTGAGTATTTTGGAGATTGACCCGTGTCAACGAATTCCAGTGGAAAAGCCGGCGGCCTGATCGAGGTTCGCTCGATCGACTTCATTCCCGATGCCGAGCGCCACGGCGGCCTGCTGAGCCAGTTCACGCTGTGGCTGTCGGCCAACATGCAGATCACGGCCATCGTCACGGGCGCGCTCGCGGTCGTGCTCGGCGGCGACGTGTTCTGGTCGCTGGTCGCGCTGCTGCTCGGCCAACTCGTCGGCGGCGCGGTGATGGCGCTGCACGGCGCGCAGGGGCCGCAGCTCGGCCTGCCGCAGATGATCTCGAGCCGCGTGCAGTTCGGCGTGTACGGCGCGATGATCCCGATCGTGCTCGTGTGCCTGATGTACATCGGCTTTTCCGCGAGCGGCTCGGTGCTGGCCGGGCAGGCCGTCGCGCAGCTGCTGCACGTCGACGACGCGGCCGGCATCCTGCTGTTCGCGGCCGTGATCGTGGTGCTGACCGTGTTCGGCTATCGTGCGATCCACTTCGTCGGCCGGATCGCGAGCGTGGTCGGCATCGTCGCGTTCGTCTACATGTTCGCCCAACTGTTCGCGAACCACGACATCGGCGCGCTGCTCGCGAACCGGCATTTCTCGCTGCCGAGCTTCCTGCTCGCGATGTCGCTGTCCGCGTCGTGGCAGATCGCGTTCGGCCCGTACGTCGCCGACTATTCGCGCTATCTGCCGCGCTCGACGTCGTCGGTCGCGACGTTTCTCGCGGTCGGCCTGGGCTCGGTGATCGGCGCACAGGCGGCGATGGTGTTCGGCGTGTTCGCAGCCGCGCTCGCCGGCAGCCAGTTCGCGCACCACGAAGTATCGTACATCGTCGGCCTGGGCTCGACGGGCGCGGTGGCCGCGCTGCTGTATCTCAGCATCGCGTTCGGCAAGGTGACGGTCACGGCGCTCAACGCGTACGGCAGCTTCATGTCGATGGCCACGATCGTCAGCGGCTTTCGCGGCAAGCATGCGGTATCGTCGAAGAGCCGTCTCGTCTACATCTTCGGGATGATCTGCGTGTCGACGCTGATCGCGCTCGCGGGCCGTCATTCGTTCCTGAAGGAGTTCACCGCGTTCATCCTGTTCCTGCTCGCGTTCTTCACGCCGTGGAGCGCGATCAACCTCGTCGACTACTACTGCTTCACGCGGTCGCGCTACGACGTGCCGGCGCTGTCCGATCCGGATGGCCGCTACGGCCGCTGGAACGCGATGGCCATCACGATCTATGTGGTCGGCATCCTGGTGCAGTTGCCGTTCATGTCGACGCACATCTACACGGGGCCGCTCGTCGATGCGCTTGGCGGCACCGACATCTCGTGGATCCTCGGCCTCGTCGTGCCGGCCGTGCTGTATTACGTCGGCGCCCGCGCGTCGCGACGCAGCATTCCAGAACGCCTGATCCTGCCGCTCGAACGCGGCGAAGTTCCCCACTGACGACACGTCCCATGCATCGGGCCGGCAAGCCGCCGGCCCGGGTGCGGAGCCAGGTGCGGCCAGCGCCGGGCGCTGTCGACGCAATCCCATATCCCGCGATGGCGGTGCGGCATTCACGCCGCGCCAAGCATCGTTTCAATCTCGATCCATTGAATAGTATGACTAAGTATATTGAAGCGCGCGGCATCGATTGCCGCGCGCGGCCGGTGCACGCCGGTGTTCGCGTCGCGGTGGCGATCGCCTGCGTCGCCGGTTCGGGCGCTGCGCTCGCGCAGGACGGCGTCACGCTGTACGGCGTGATCGACGAATTCGCGCAGTACGTGAATACGGGCAACGGCTATACGGCCGCGATCAATTCGGGCGGCCAGTGGGGCAGTCGATTCGGATTGAAGGGCGGTGAGGATATCGGCGGCGGCCAGAAGATCGAGTTCGCGCTGGAAAACGGCTTCAATCCGAACGACGGCTCGCTCGCGAGCACCGGCAGCATGTTCAACCGGCAGGCATGGGTCGGCATCGCGGGACAGTGGGGCAAGGTGCGTGCGGGCCGGCAGAATTCGCCGCTATTCAACGACCAGGGCGGGCAGGATGCGTTCGGCGGCGTCACGCAGGCATCCGGCATGGACAACCTGACCGTGTTCGCGTTCCGCACGAGCAACACGCTGTCGTACCAGAGCCCGCAGATCGCCGGTTTCCAGGGCGGGCTGTACTTCGGGTTCGGCGACGCGGGCGGCTTGCGCTCGGCCGGTTCCAGCCAGCAGTTCGACCTGACCTACGAACACGGCCCGTTCGGCGCATTCGTCGCGGGCCAGTGGTTGAAGAGCGCCGCGGCGATCACGACCGATCGCACGCTCATGGCCGGTGCGTCTTACTCGATCGGCAAGGCGACCGTGTACGGCGGTTTTTCCGCAGTGAAGTGGGCTGACCTCGGCATCGATTCGCGCGTATACGGGTTGTCGGTCAAATACCAGTTCAATCCTGCCAACTACGTCGCGCTCGGTTACGCGTACCTGCACGATCAGTCGTCGCAAGGCAACAATGCGGATCAGCTCGGGCTGATGTACGAGTACGATCTGTCGAAGCGCACGAGCTTCTACGGTGCGCTGTCGTACCTGCGCAACCGCAATCAGGCCGGCTACACGCTCGCCGGTGCGGCGAACCCCGGCCTGCCGCTCGCGTACCCGGGCGCGAATGCGCGCGGCGTGCAACTCGGTATCGTGCATCGCTTCTGACGCACGACGCGACGCGACGCGACGCGCCGGGGCATGGGCGCCCGGCGCGTGCTCCGGGCGCATGCGCGCCGTCATTTCCCGAGCCGCTCCGCGAGCGAGTAGCGCTGCATGCAGCGCTCCATCGCGTCGAGAAACGCGTGCTCGGCCGCATTCATCTTGCGGTCGCGATGCCACAGCAGGAACACGTCGACATCGACGAGCCCGTCGTCGGGCGGTAGTCGCCACAGCCGTTGCTGCGCGATGTCGTCGCGTACGATGTGCTCGGGCAGGCAGCCGATCCCGTAGCCCGCGAAGATCAGCCGCCGCACTTCCTCGAGGCTCGGCGACGACGCGACGATGCGTCCCGTGAAGCCTCTCTGGTCGCGGAACACGGTGAGCGGCGACAGGCTGTCGCCGATCTGGTCGCTCGTGAACGACACGAAATTCTCCGCGAGCAGGTCGTCCATCCGCAACTGCGTCTGCCCGAACAGCCGGTGATGGCGGCCGCAGTAGATTGCATAACGCTGGCGCAGGAAGCAGCGCATCTCCAGCTTGTCGTGCGGCGTGCGGCACAGGCCGAGCCCGGCCGTGGCCGTTTTCTGCAGCAGCGACGACAGGATGTCCGACGAGCGCATCACTTCGATCTGCAGATCGATACGCGGATACGCGCGATGGAAATCCGCGAGGAATTCGTCGTAGACGGGCGATTCGATGCGGCTCACCGTCAGCAGCCGGATCGAGCCGGTCAGGTCGGCCGTGCTGTCGTCGATTTCGGTCTCGAGGCGCGAGATGCCGCCGTAGATGTCGCTCGCGATCCGGTACACGGCTTCGCCGGCCGGTGTCGGCGCGAAGTGCGCGCCGCGCCGCTCGATCAGCCGGCGCTCGAGCGTCTCCTCGAGCCGCCGCAGCGCCTGGCTGACGGCCGGCTGCGTGACGTGCAGGCGGGCGGCCGCGCGGCTCACGCTGCGCTCCTGCATGATCACCAGATAGGTGCGCAACAGGTTCCAGTCGAGGCGGTCGTTCAGGAACGGGGCGAGATCGGGGCGCATCGGGTCTCCGGAGGCGGGCATTAGTTCGATTTATATCGCGAATAATAACTTGAAATTTGACTAATGATTTGCGGTCGCCGATAAAGGAGGGGCGCCGCAGCGTGCGGCGCGAGGCCGCGACAGACGGCCGTCGTCACGATATTGCGCGTCGCCCCGCCGCGGCGTGCATCAGGAGCCCGCATGACCCAGTCCCTTCCTTCCGCCCGCCAGCCGGGGCGCGCCGCGACGGCCGCGTTCATCGGCACGATGATCGAGTGGTACGACTTCTACATCTACGCGACCGCTGCCGCGCTCGTGTTCGGCGAACTCTATTTCCCGTCGCACGACCCGTTCGTCAGCACGATGGCGTCGTTTGCGACGTTCGCGGTCGGCTTCTTCGCGCGTCCGCTCGGCGGCGTGATCTTCGGCCATCTCGGCGACCGCATCGGCCGCAAGAAGGCGTTGATGACGACGCTGATGATGATGGGTGTCGCGACCGTCTGCGTTGGGCTGCTGCCCGATTATTCGAAGGTCGGCATCCTCGCGCCGGTGCTGCTCGTCGCGCTGCGCATCGTGCAGGGGATCGCGGTCGGCGGCGAATGGGGCGGCGCGGTGCTGATGGCGGGCGAGCATGCGCCGCAGGGGCGCCGCACGTTCTTCGCGTCGTTCGCGCAGCTCGGCAGCCCGGCCGGGCTGATCCTGTCGCTGATCGCGTTCCGCGCGGTCACGTCGATGGACAAGGCCGATTTCCTCGCATGGGGCTGGCGCCTGCCGTTTCTCGCGAGTTCGGTGCTGCTCGTGGTCGGTATCCTGATCCGGCTCGGCGTGAACGAGTCGCCGGAATTCGCGCGGGTCAAGGAAGCCAACCGCACGGTGAAGCTGCCGGTCGCGGAAGTGTTCCGCTCCGCGTCGGGGCTCGTGCTGCTCTGTATCGGCGCGAACACGATCGGCATCGCGGGCGTCTATTTCACGAACACGTTCATGATCGCGTACACGACCCAGTACGTCGGCGTATCGCGCTCGCTGATCCTCGACAGCCTGTTCGCGGTCGCGATCATCCAGTTCTTCGCGCAGCCGCTCGCCGCTTGGATCGCCGAGCGCATCGGCGGGGCGCGCTTCCTGAAACTCGCGGCGCTGCTCGCGATGCTGTCGCCGTATCCGATGTTCATGCTCGTGCAGGGCGGCACGTCCGCGTCGCTGATCGCGGGCATCGCGCTCGCCGTCGTCTGCATGGCCGGCTTCTACTCGGTGATCGCGGGCTTCGTCAGCGACGTGTTTCCCGCACACGTGCGTTATTCGGCGATCTCGCTCGCTTACCAGATTTGCGGCGCGATCGCGGGCGGCCTGACGCCGCTCGTCGGCACGTGGCTCGCGCATCGCTTCACGGGCCAGTGGTTGCCGCTCGCGGTGTTCTACACGTGTCTCGCCGGCATTTCGCTGCTCTGCATCGTCGCGCTCGATGCGCGCCGCGCCGCGCGGCCGGCCGCCGCCGAAGCGCTCGGCTCGCATTGAACCTCCACGAACGAATCGATCCGGAATGCATATGAACGACCTGCTGGAAATCGACGGCGCCCGCCTGTGGCGCAGCCTGGCCGACATGGCGCGCGTCGGCGCGACACCGCGCGGCGGCGTGCGGCGCCTCGCGCTCACCGATGACGACCGGCGCGGGCGCGACCTGTTCGCGCAATGGTGCCGCGACGCGGGGCTGACGGTGAGCGTCGATGCCGTCGGCAACCTGTTCGCCCGGCGCGACGGCGCCGATGCGCACGCCGCGCCGGTGCTGGTCGGCAGCCATCTCGACACGCAGCCCGAAGGCGGCCGCTTCGACGGCGTCTACGGCGTGCTCGCCGCGCTCGAACTCGTGCGCACGCTGAACGACGCGGGCATCGCGACCGACAAGCCGCTCGAGATCGTGTCGTGGACCAACGAGGAAGGCGCGCGTTTCGCGCCGGCGATGCTCGGCTCGGCCGTGTTCACGGGCGCGTTGCCGCTCGACGACGCGCTCGCGAAGCAGGATGCCGACGGCGTCACGCTCGGCGCGGCGCTCGACGCGTGCGGTTATCGCGGCACGCGCGCAACGGGCGGCGCGGTCGACGCGTATTTCGAGGCACACATCGAACAGGGGCCGGTGCTCGAGGCGAACGGCACGACGATCGGCGTCGTCACGGGCGGCCAGGCGATCCGCTGGCTCGACGTGACGGTGACGGGCGTGGCCGCGCACGCGGGCACGACGCCGATGCCGTATCGCAAGGATGCGTATTTCGCGAGCGCGCAGATCGCGCTCGAACTCGAACGGATCGTCGCCGCCTACGCGCCGCGCGGGCTCGCGACGATCGGGCAGGTCGGGATTCGCCACGCATCGCGCAACACGATTGCCGGCGACCTGACGTTCACGGTCGACCTGCGTCATCACGACGATGCCGAAGTCGATGCGATGGAGCGCGACCTGCGCGACGCATGCGCCCGCGTCGCCGCCGCGCGCGGCGTGCAGGTGGCGATCGATACCTGCTGGCGCAGCCCGGCGACGCCGTTCGACCGCGATTGCGTCGGGCTGGTCGCGCAGGCGGCTGCCGCATTCGGCTACACGCACGAGCGCATCGTGAGCGGCGCCGGCCACGACGCGATCCTGCTCGCACGCCGCTTCCCGACCGCGATGGTGTTCATTCCGTGCGTCGACGGCCTGTCGCACAACGAAGCCGAGGATGCGTTGCCCGACGACGTGACGCGCGGCACGAACGTGCTGCTCCATGCGGTGCTGGCGCGCGCGGGCATCGCAACGCGCGTCGAAGCGCCGGCCGCGACGCACGGCGCCTGATACGGCGAATCGACGAGGACCACCATGAAAACCTATTTCCATCCCGAACAACTGCTGCACCATCCGCGCAGCTACCTGTCGCGCGGCCAGATGCGCGAGCCGCAGGAAGTGCCCGAACGCGCGGCGCGCCTCGTTGCGGCCGTCCGGTCGCTCGACTTCGACGTGCGCGAGCCGGCCGACCGCGGCGCCGCGCCGATCGCGGCCGTGCACGACATGAACTACCTGCGCTTTCTCGAGGATGCGCACCGCGACTGGAAGCGGATGCCCGACGACTGGGGCGACGAAGTGATGTCGAACGTGTTCGTGCGCGATCCGAACCCGCTGCGCGGCGTGCTCGCGAAAGCCGCGCGCTATCTCGCCGACGGCAGTTGCCCGGTGGGCGCGAATACATGGCGCTCGGCGTACTGGTCGGCGCAGGACGCGCTGGCCGCGGCCGCCGACGTCAACGACGGCGCACGCGAGGCCTACGCGCTGTGCCGGCCGCCCGGTCATCATGCGCGCCGCGACGCGGCCGGCGGCTTCTGCTACCTGAACAACGCGGCGATCGCCGCGCAGGCGCTGCTCGGCCGGCATCGCCGCGTCGCGATTCTCGATACCGACATGCATCACGGGCAGGGCGTGCAGGAGATTTTCTACGGCCGCGACGATGTGCTGTACGTGTCGATCCACGGCGACCCGACCAACTTCTACCCGGTCGTCGCGGGCTACGAGGAAGAGACGGGGGCGGGCGCCGGCGCCGGCTTCAACCTCAACCTGCCGATGCCGCACGGCGCGCCGGAGTCGGCGTTCTTCGAGCGGCTCGACGACGCGCTGCGCGCGCTCGCGCGGTTCGAGCCCGACGCGCTCGTGCTCGCGCTCGGCTTCGACATCTACAAGGACGATCCGCAATCGCAGGTCGCGGTCACGACCGACGGGTTCGGGCGGCTCGGCGGCGCGCTCGGCGCGCTCGGATTGCCGACGGTGATCGTGCAGGAGGGCGGCTATCACCTCGAGAGTCTCGATGCGAACGCGCGCGCGTTCTTCGGCGGGTTTGCCACGAGGCGCTGACCGGGCCGGCGGAATCGGACCGTACGCCGACAGTGAAAACGGCCGCATGTGAACTGCACCCCAAAGGTTGGACAACCCACCTTTGGGGTGTTTTTCATGATTGAACCGCTTGGATTTCCTGGACAGTGCCGAGCGTTAGTGTTCGGTCTTTCTGAACAGCCTGGACGTCAACCGTCCGGCTTCATGGGCCGGTTCAATGGCGCGGCCGTGAAAATGCGTGCGGAAAGGGGGCAGGCGGGGCGCGCTCGCGCTCACGAATTCGCGGCGGCCGGCGTGCGGCGGCGCTGCGTGACCTGCAGCATGACGAGCGCGAGTCCGGCGGCGGCGATCAGCGCGCCGACGAGCGGCACTGCCGCGTAGCCGAACCCGGCCGAGATCGCCGCACCGCCAGCGGCGGCGCCCAGCGCGTTGCCGAGGTTGAACGCGCCGATGTTGACGGCCGACGCGAGGCCCGGCGCTTCGTGGGCCGCGCGCATCACGCGCATCTGCAGCGGCGGCACGACCGCGAACGTCGCGATTCCCCAGACCAGCAGCGTGACGCCGGCGCCCGCATGCGTGGCGGCGAGCAGCGGGAACGCCGCCATCGTCGCGATCAGCAGTACCAGGAAGCCGATCAGCGTGCCGTCGAGCGAGCGGTCGGCCAGCCGGCCGCCCGCGACGTTGCCGATCGAGAAGCCGACGCCGATCAGCACGAGCATCGCGGTCACGAAGCCGGGCGTTGCGCCCGTCAGGTGTTCGAGCGTCGGTGCGACGTACGTATAGAGCGTGAACATCGCGCCGGCGCCGAGCACGGTCGTCCCGAGCGCGCCGAGCACGACGGGCCGCGTCAGCACGGAGAGTTCGGCGCGCAGGTCGGGCATCGTGCCGGCTTCGCCCTTCGGCAGCGCGGCGAACAGGCCGGCGATCGCGATCACGCCGAGGCCGGCCGTCGCCGCGAACGACATGCGCCAGCCGATGATGTGGCCGAGCCAGGTCGCGGCCGGCACGCCGCCGACGTTCGCGATCGTCAGGCCCATGAACATCGTCGCGACCGCGCTGGCCTGCTTGTCGCGCGGCACGAGGCTTGCCGCGACCACCGAGCCGAGCCCGAAGAACGCGCCGTGGTTGAGACTCGTCACGAGCCGCGCGAGCAGCAGCGTCGTGTAGTCGGGTGCGACCGCCGACAGCAGGTTGCCGATCGTGAAGATCGACATCAGCGCGATCAGCGCGGCGCGGCGCGACCAGCGCGCGAGCAGCAGCGTCATCAGCGGCGCGCCGACCATCACGCCGATCGCATACGCGCTGATCAGCATGCCGGCTTGCGGTATCGACACGTGCACGCCGTCGGCGATCACGGGCAGCAGACCCATCGGCGAGAACTCGGTCGTGCCGATGCCGAACGCGCCGGCGGCGAGTGCGAGCAGCGGCAGTGCGGCGCCGCCGCGGGACGGGGAGGAAGTCGTGGGGTTCACGCGGTGAGCTCCTGTAAGCGGGGAACGACGGCATGAGGCCGTTGAGGACAGCGTGAAGTATGCCTGCATTACTTTTGCGGAAAAAGCCGCATTCGGGCGAAATTATCTTGATTTCATGTCAACAATGCAGCGTGCGGGCAACGTGCACGGCGTGGCCCGGGAGCCGTGCTTCGGCGGGAGAGGCGATCGCCGATGGCCGGCGTCGCGCAATGGCCGGAAAGCCTTTCACCGCCGGGCTCGACGGCAAAAAAGCCCCGACCACAGGGGGACCGTGGCCGGGGCGGAAACGCATCCTCTCTTTGGCACGAGGGGTGGGATGCGCGCGCAGTATATTTCGGGCCATGACGATTCGAATCGGCGTTAAACGACTGTTTTTGGTGTCAATTTGAAAATTGCGGTGTCGTGGCGTCGTCCGTCGGCGTTCCGAAAGATTTTTCGATGACGCGATGGTGTCGTTTAGTCCACAAAAACCGCAGAAACGCCGGGATCGCGGAAATGGGCATTCCGTCCGTCGGGGCGGCAACGTGCATCGTCCGACCGCGCGCCGATGCATCCGCATCCGCATTCGTTCAGCCCGATTCGCCGGCCGCCGCGCGGACCGCCGCCAGGAAACGCGCGACGACGGGCGACGGCGCCGCCGCCGCGCCGTCGAACACGAACTCGATGTCGAAGCGGCTCGCGAGTTCGTCGAGCGCGACGAGCCGGACCGTGCGCGGGCAGGTCGGCGACGCGCTTTCCGGCACGAACGCGCAGCCCATCCCGGCCGCGACGAGACCGATCAGCGTCGGGATGTCGCTGCCGACCTGCGCGATGCGCGGCGTGAAGCCGGCCTGCTGGCACTGGGTCATCAGGAACCGGTGGTGCGCGGCGGAGCGCTGCGCATCGAACCAGACGAACGGCTCGTTCGCGACGTCGGCCAGCGTGCGTGGCGCGACGAAGCGGCCGCCCGGCGGCGCGGGCATCGCCAGCACGAAGCGATCGCTCAACAGCCGTACGCCCGTCAGATGCGGCGCTTCGTCGCGACGCCACGCCATGATCCCGGCATCGAGCTGGCCGCGCATCAGCGCGTTCGCCTGCTCGGCCGACAGCATCGGCGCGATCGACAGTTTCACGTCCGGGCACGCATCGCGAAACGCCTTCAGGACGTTCGCGACGACCGGCAACGGCAGGCAGTTCGGCAGCGCGCCGAGCCGCAGTTCGCCGAGCTGGCCGGCCGCGCTGCGCAACGCGCGCTCGCGGCTGTCCTGCAGCATGGCGAGCAGGCCGGTCGCATCGTGCAGGAAGCTCGTGCCGGCCGCGGTGAGCGTGACGCCCGTCGCGCGCCGGATCAGCAGCGGCGTGCCGATCGCGTCCTCGAGCTCGCGGATCTGCCGCGACAGCGCGGGCTGCACGATGCCGGCCGCGCGGGCGCCGGCCATCACGCTACCGGCCTCGGCGACGGCGACGAAGTAGCGCAGGTGACGCAGCTCGATCTGGCGCATGCGGTGTCCGGTCGGTGAGTGGATATGCCTGTGAAGCATAGCAAACGCCATTCGATGGTATTGGAAAGCATGACGAGCGTGCCGTACGATGGCCGTCGTTGCCGCCTTCGCTCGTCGCGCGTCGCGTGCGTTTTCCACCGTCCTCATTGCGTTCCGTCCCATGCCGCTTCATATCCCGACTCCCTATATCCGCTCGCCCATCGCGTCCCGTCGGCTCGGCAGGGCCATCCGGCTGAAGCTCGATGCGCTGCAGCCGTCAGGCTCGTTCAAGCTGCGCGGCATCGGCGCCGTCTGCGAAGCGCGCCATGCAGACGGGGCCCGGCGGTTCGTGTCGTCGTCGGGCGGCAACGCGGGCATCGCGGTCGCGTATTGCGGCCGCGAGCTTGGCGTGCCGGTGCGCGTCGTCGTGCCGGAAAGCACGTCGGCCCGGGCGCGCGAGCTGATCCGCGTCGAAGGCGCGGAACTCGTGGTGCACGGCGCGAGCTGGGCGGAGGCGAATGCGTTTGCGCAGTCGGCGCTCGGCGAGCACGACGCGTTCGTGCATCCGTTCGACGATCGCATCCTGTGGCAGGGGCACGCGACGATGATCGACGAGATGGCGGCGGCAGGCCCGAAGCCCGACGCGATCGTGCTCGCGGTCGGCGGCGGCGGTCTGCTGTGCGGCGTGCTCGAAGGGCTGGCGCGCAACGGCTGGCACGACGTGCCGGTCGTCGCGGCCGAGACGGAAGGCGCCGACTGCTACGCGCGCTCGCTCGCGCAGGGGCATCCGGTCGAACTGGCGGCCATCGCGAGCATCGCGACGACGCTCGGTGCGAAGCGGCCGTGCGACGCGGCAGTCGAATGGGCGACCCGCCACGCGATCCATCCGGTCGTCGTGTCCGATGCCGACGCGGTGGCCGCGTCGCTGCGGTTTCTCGACGAACACAGGATCGTCGTCGAGCCTGCGTGCGGCGCTGCGCTGGCCGCGCTGGAGCGGCCGGTGCCGGTGCTCGCGTCGGCAGCGGAGATCGCGGTGATCGTCTGCGGCGGCGTGACCACGACCGTCGAGCATTTGCAGACGCTGCGCGCGACGTTGCGGTAGGCGAGGGCGCCGGCAGACAGCACAGTCGCGAGACGACGGGCCGCCTGCGATCGTCGTGTGTGGTGTACTGCGGGCTTGGACCGCGTGCAGCCAGCGGCGATGCGTCGGCGTTGTCCTTGTCATCCCTTCAATCCCGCGCGGCCATGCGCGGCGGGCGTACGGCCGCATGGGCATGAACGGTTTCGGGGATGACGCGGAAGGGAGGCGTACCGTCGCGCTACGGTGCATCCGCGCGGGCGCGACGATACGGGAGCGCGATCAGTGCGCGGTTGGCGCGCTCGCGCCGGACGACGCGGACGATGCGACCGGACCGGCGGCAGCCGGCGCAGGCGATGCGCTCGACGGCGCCGATGCCGACGCAGGTGCCGATGCTGCCGACGAAGGCGCGGGCGCGGCCGACGACGGAGCGGCGGCGGTCGGCGCTGCCGGACGTGGAGCAGACGCGGGCGCGGAAGCCGGTGCGGCCGTCGAACCGGAAGTCGACGAAGGGGCGGGCGCGGTTGCCGGACCGGAAGCCGGCACAGGCGCCGACGCGGGAGCAGGCACCGACGCAGGCGCCGGACCGGCCGCCGAAGCGGGCGCAGGTGCGGACGCCGCTGCGGGCGCCGCTCCCGAAGCCGGCACCGACCCGGACGCCGCCGCCGGCGCGGCAGCGCGCGTTGCAGGCGCCGCGACGGCCGATGCCGCCGACGGCACGGCATTCGCGCCCGACCCCGGCGCGACGCCCGGCGCCGAAAGCGGCACGGGCGCCGCGGGCGGCGTCGGCACGACCGGCGTCGTCATCTTCATCGGCTCGCCTTGCGGTGTCGGCGCGGGCTCGGGCAGCGGCGCGACGGGCTCCTTCTCGGCGGCCTTCACGGTCGCGCGGTCGCGGCGCGCCGGGTCGATCTTCAGGAAATGGTCGACGAGATTGAAGAAGCGCTCGTAGAACACGCCGGCGGGAATCGTCTCGCTCGCGGTCTTGACGAGCGCATCGTCGCTCGACCCGATCGGCAGCGACAGCGAACCGAACACGCTGAGGCCGACGCTGGCCGACGTATTCGATTTCTTCAGCGTATAGCGGTCCTGCACCGCGTTCACGTACGCGATGCTCGACGAGCCATCCGCATTCGCATCCGCGCACACGACGTGAAACTCGATCACGACGTGCATGTCGTTGCTCGGCTGGAAATTCTTGCTGCCGTCGACGGCGTCGTTGCGCGACGACGACACCACGTAGCCCTGGCTCAGCAGTGCGCGCCGCGCGGCCTCGCAGGCCGCGTCGGATTTCGAGGGGAACGTATGCGCATACGGGCTGCTGGTCGCGTCGAACTGTTCCTGCTGGTAGATCGGCTTGGGCTGCGACGAGCATGCCGCCAGCACGGTCGCGGCCGCGAGCGCGCACGAAACGGAAAACAGGCGAAATCGGTTGTGCATGGCGTCTTTCAGAAGGCTCGGCGAGAGGCGGCGCAAGGGTGGTGCCCGGATGGGCGTGCACACACGTCTCGTGTGGCCGGGGCGACATTATAGTTTCGTTTGATGTCGCGCTCGCTTCAGACGGCCGGCGCGCCGTGCGCCGCGGCCAGCAATCGCGACGTCAGCGGGTGATGTTCACCGCGCCGCGAGCGGATCGCGTGGATTTCCTCGGTCACGTCGCCCGCCCGGCCGAGCCGCCTGAGCCCGCGCAACAGCGACGCATCGTTCGCGCCGAGTTCGCTCAGCGGAAACACGCCGAGGCCGCGCGCCGCGAACACGGCCATCAGCGCGCTGTCCTCGAATTCCCCGGCCACCCGCGGCACGATCCGCTCGCTTTCCAGCCACAGGTCGAGACGCGCGCGCAATGCCGAATGCGCGGTCGGCAGCAGCATCGGCAGGCCGGTCAGGCACTGCGGAAAGCGCTGCCGGGCGGCCGGCGTGACGAGCACCGCAGGCCCGTACCAGTCGACCTGCGACGCGACGAGGCGCTCGCTCGTCACGCGCAGGTTCGACCCGGACGGCGCGCCTTGACCGGCCAGCACGAGATCCAGATGATGCAGCGCGAGTTCCGCGAGCAGCGCGTCGTGCTCGCCCTCGTGGCACAGCAGCCGCAGTGTGGGCGTGTCGAGCACCGGGGCCAGGATCGCGTGCGCGGCGAGCTTGGAGATGCCGTCCGCGAGGCCGACCGCGAGCCGCACGGTCGGCTGGCTGGCCGCCGCGCGCACGTCGTCGGGAATCAGCCGGCCCATCTCGAAGATGACCTCCGCGCGCGCGAAGGCGGCTTGCCCCGCGTCGGTCATCGCGACGCCGCGCCCGGCCGGCCGCAGCAACTGGTGCCCGAGCGATTTCTCCAGTTCGCGCACCTGCGCGCTGATCGTCTGCACGGCCATGTCCAGTCGGGCGGCCGCACGCGCGAAGCCGCCTTCCTTTACGACGACCCAGAAATAGTACAGATGTCGAAAATTCAGCATCGGAGCAGGATATATCGTAAAAACCGAACCTAAGATCAGATTCTCTCTGATTTTTCCGAAGTGTGGGGCGGCATATCATCGGGTTTTCCACTTTCGTATCGGCCCATCCCATGGACTACCTGCTGACGCTTGCCACCGACCCCGCCGTCTGGGCCGCGCTCCTGACGCTCGTCGTGATGGAAGTCGTGCTCGGCATCGACAACCTGATCTTCATCTCGATCCTCAGCAACAAGCTGCCCGAGGCGCAGCGCGCGCGTACCCAACGCCTCGGCATCGCGCTCGCGCTGGTGATGCGCCTCGCGTTGCTCGGCAGCGTCGCGTGGATCGCGAGCCTCACCGAACCCGTGTTCACGCTGTTCGACCATGCGTTCTCGTGGCGCGACATGATCCTGCTGTCGGGCGGCCTGTTCCTCGTGTGGAAGGCGACCACCGAGATCCATCACCACGTGTCGCACGACGGTAACGGCGCGGGCGGGGCTGTCGGTGCGGCTGGCCTGACGGTGTGGGCCGCGATCGGCCAGATCGTGATGCTCGACATCGTGTTCTCGATCGACAGCATCGTGACCGCGATCGGCATGACCGAGCACGTTCCGATCATGTTCGTCGCCGTGATCGTCGCCGTCGCCGTGATGCTGTTCGCCGCGCAGCCGCTCGCCCGCTTCATCGACCGCAACCCGACGATCGTGATGCTCGCGCTGTCGTTCCTGGTCGTGATCGGCATGACGCTGATAGCCGAAGGATTCGGTTCGCACGTGCCGAAGGGGTACATCTATGCGGCGATGGCGTTCTCGGCGTTCGTCGAGGGCATGAACATGCTGGCGCGGCGCGCGAAGGCGAAGCGGGCGGCGCACGTGGCGCGCGACTGACGCGGCATGCGTGACGCCGGCCGCCGCGGCGGCCGGCTCGCGCACCTCATACGGAATCCGAATGAGATTCGAACGGAAAGGAGAAATGCGATGAAATGTCCTGTCTGCAAGACGCCCGACCTGCTGATGGCCGAGCGCCAGTCGATCGAGATCGACTACTGCCCGACTTGCCGCGGCGTGTGGCTCGATCGCGGCGAACTCGACAAGCTGATCGCCCGCGAAACCGGTGACGCGCCGGCTCGCCGCGACGCCGCGCCGGCGCAACGCGACGCGCACGCGCACGCGCAGCACGGCCGCGACGACGGCTGGGGGCGCGACGGCCGCTCGCACGACGAGCGATACCGGCACGACGGCCGGCGTCGCAAGAAGTCGGTGTTCGACCTGTTCGATTTCGATTGAATCTGCCGTCCGCGCGCCTGAATGCGCGCGGCCCGATGCAATGAAGCCCCGCCCGGCATCGCGCCGGTGCGGGGCTTTTTCACGCGCGTCGCGTCAGGACACGCATCGACCTTTACGCATTGCCGGCCGTCACGTCGATGCGGCGCGGACGCGTTTCCTCGCGGCGCGGAATCGTCAGCGTCAGCACGCCGTCGCGCAGGTTCGCGTCGATCCGCGACGTGTCGAGATCGGCGCTCAGCACGAAGGATCGCGCATAGCGCGTCGCGCGCATTTCCGCGTGCCGTACGCGCAGGTCGGACGGCGCATCGATGTGCGTCGCGGCTTCGATCGTCAGCGTGTTGTCGTGCACCTTCACGTCGAGGTTCTCGCGCGGCACGCCGGGCAGGTCGGCCCGCAGCGTGACGCCGCGCGGATCCTCGGCGATGTCGACGGACGGGGCGATCGCGGGCCGACGGGCGGCTTCGGCGGCGGCAGCGTGAACGGTGCCCGGGTGGCGTTCGGCCAGAGTCGGATTCGTGTTCATGTCGGTATCCTGAAGGTTACTGAATGGTGATCGCACGCGGCTTCGATGCTTCGCGCCGGCCGACGCGAATCAGCAGGCAGCCGTTTTCGTAGCGGGCGCTGACCTGGTCGGGGTCCGAATCGCGCGGCAGTTCGACCACGCGGCGGAACGCGCCGTGAAAGCGCTCCTGCGCATACGTGCGCACGTCGTCGCCTTCGGTGCGCGGCGCCGGTTTGCGCTCGCCGCTGATCGTCAGCAGATCCTTGTCGATCGATACGTCGAAGTCGGCCGCGGCCATGCCGGGCGCGAATGCGACGATCTCGATCGCATCGTCGGTGGCGCCGACGTTGAGTGCGGGAAAGGCGCCGGGGCGCACCGCGCGGATGCCGGACGGGCGCTCGCCGAGCAGGCTCGCCATCTGCCGTTGCACACGGGCGAATTCGTCGAACAGGTCGTTGCCGAAATGGATACCGCTCATGTTGGTCCTCCTGAACAGGGAACGCGGGAGACGTGACGGCGCGACGCCTGCGGCGGGCGCGACGGGTGGCTCCACTGGATCGATACGGGGGCGGTGCGTTGCATGAGGCACTGCCCGACGACGCTTAATTAGTGGCCGCCGTCGCGCATTTCAAGAGGGATTGCGCGATCTGCGCCGACGCGTGCGCGCGGGATTCGATGCGACAATCGGCGCGGCATATCCGCAGACCAACCACACGGGACAACCATGGACATTCGACGTATCGCGATCATCGGCGCCGGCGTGATCGGCGCGAGCTGGGCCGCTTTCTACCTGACGCAGGGTTTCGACGTCGTCGCGACCGACCCGGCCCCGCAGGCCGATGCGCGGCTGCACGACGCGCTGGCCGCGTTTCTCGGCGAGCGGGCCGCCGAACTTGCCGCGCGGCTGTCGTTCGACGCGGATCTCGTGCGTGCGCTGGACGGCGTCGACTTCGTGCAGGAGAGCGGCCCCGAGCGACTCGACCTGAAGCGCGCGCTCTATCGTCAGATGGACGACGTGCTGCCCGCGCACGTGCCGATCGCGTCGAGCTCGTCGGGCCTGAAGATGTCCGATATCCAGACCGCGTGCGCGAAGCACCCGGAACGCTGCCTGATCGCGCATCCGTTCAATCCGCCGCACCTGATCCCGCTCGTCGAGCTGGTCGGCGGCGATGCGACCGGCCAGGACGTGATCGCGCGCGTGAAGCATTTCTACGACGGGCTCGGCAAGCAGACGATCGTCCTGAACAAGGAGATGACCGGCCACGTCGCGAATCGGCTCGCGGCCGCGCTGTTTCGCGAGGTGTATCACCTCGTCGGCGAAGGCGTCGTGAGCGTCGCCGACGCGGACAAGGCTGTCGCGTGGGGCCCCGGCCTGCGCTGGGGGCTGATGGGGCAGTGCCTGACCTATCACCTCGGCGGCGGCGCGGGCGGAATCGCGCACTTTCTCGAACACCTGTCGGGGCCGATCACGAGCTGGTGGGACGACCTCGGCACGCCTTCGTTCGATCCGGAAGTCGATCGCAAACTGAACGACGCGCTGCGCGCGATCCAGGGCGAGCGCTCGATGCAGGAGCTGGCGGCGGAGCGCGACCGGTTGCTCGTCGAGCTGATCGACGCGCGGCGCCGCAGCTTCCTGCCCTGATCCCGATTGAATCGCGCGCGGCGGCGGCGCCGGTCACTGCTGCGACGCCGCCTGAGGCGCGGGCGGCACATGGGCCAGCCACGCGGGGCTCGCGGCCTGCACGAGTTCGCGGTTGCGCGCGCGGGTCGCGGCGTCCGGCGGGTAATTGCCGTCGTTCGTCGGCAGTTCGCCGTCGAGATAGGCCTGCTTGAGCTGGTCGACGACTTCCGCGCGCGTCAGGCCCGGAGCGGGAGCCGACGCGTCGGTCTGGGCAAAGGCTGGGGACAGCAGCGCGGCTGCGGCGGTCGCGACGGCGAATCGCAGGACGGTCTTCATGGCGGGCTCCGATCAAGGGGACGGGGTACCGGAGGCGCGCGGCGATGTGCGGTGCGCCTCCGATGGGTCCCATTGTCGCGAGCGGGTGCTGCGCGGACGATGACGCGTGCCGGGCAAAGCTGTCAGGTGCGGGCGCGACCGCGCACGGCGCCGTTACAGCTCGGCCGCCGCCGCGATCAGCGTGGCTTCCAGCGCGAGCGTCGAGCGCGACGCGGCCGCCGGGCGATCGATCACGTATTCGAGTTCGCCGAGTTCCGGCAGTCCCGCCTCGAGCCGTGCGAGCCCGGCCGGGATCACGTAGCCGGCGAACGCACTGACGCCGAGCCCCGCGCTCGCGGCCGCCCGCAACACCGCGATGCTGCTGCTCACGACGGCGATCCGGTACGGGCGCCCGACGGCTTCGAGCGATTCGAGCACGCGGCGGCGCGACACGCTCGGCTCCGGATGCATCGCGAGCGGCAGCACGGCTTCGTGGCCGGTGATCCGCGAATCGGGGCCGGTGCACCAGTACAGCGGTTCGCTGCGGATCACGCGGCCGCGCCGGCTGCCGGCGATGCGTTTCGCGAACACGAGATCGTGCCGGCCTTCGTCGAGCGCGTCGAACAGGTCGCCCGACAGCCCGGTCGAAATCGCGAGTTCGACGTCCGGGTTGCGCTGCACGAAGCTCGCGAGCGCGGCCGTCAGGTGCGCCGACGCGAAATCCTCCGACATCGCGAGCCGCACCTTGCCCGACAGCGGCGGCCCGCATACCGACGTGACGGCCTCGTCCATCAGTTCGAGGATGCGCACCGCGTAGCGGAACAGCGCGTCGCCGTGCTGCGACAGGTGCACGTTGCGCGTGTCGCGCTCGAACAGCGGCCGGTCGAGCAGCTCCTCGAGGCGGCGGATATGCTGGCTGACGGTCGACTGCGACAGGTTCACGCGCTCGGACGCGGCGGTGAAGCTGCCGGACTGGGCGACGGCGACGAAGCTGCGCAGCAACTCGGGCGGTAACGGACGCATTGCTAAATCCACTGAATCGGTTTCGACAACTTCATAAATGGCCGGATTTTGCGGCGCTAGTATCGGATCACGCGCCAGTGCGGCCTCTGCGAAGGGGGCATCGGACGCGTAGCCCGTGTCGCGCCGCCGGCTGCATCGGTCAGTCTAAGCCATCCGGCGTCCGGCCCGAACCCGCATCATCCCATCGACCCCGAGAACGCGCTCGCACGACGAGCCGCCGGGCCGCGGCGCCCCGCCGCAGGAGACAAACAGTCCGCCCGGGATCGGCGTGCGGGCCTGGCTCCCGCACGCGTCAGGCGCCCGTCACGAAGAGACTGGAGACGACTCATGATCATCTACGGAACCGCGCTGCTGGCGTTCTGCCACCTGGCCGGACTGTTTCTCGGCGACCTGCTCGGCGCAGCCATCGGCGTGAAGACCAACGTCGGCGGCGTCGGCATCGCGATGCTGCTGCTGATCTGCCTGCGCCTGTGGCTGCACCGGCGCGGCTGGCTGCCGAAGGAGACCGAGGCCGGCGTCGGTTTCTGGGGCGCGATGTACATCCCGGTCGTCGTCGCGATGGCCGCGAACCAGAACGTCGTCGCCGCGCTCAAGGGCGGCCCGGTCGCGTTGCTGGCCGCCGTCGGCGCGGTCGCGATCTGCGCATGCTGCATCGCGGTACTCGCGCGCATGGGGCGCGACGACACGGCCTTCGCGGGCGTGCCGCAATTCGAAGAACAGTAACGGAGGCCGCCATGCTGCAGATGCTCGAAAAAACCGTCGCCCACAACGGGCTCGTCGCGTCGTTCGCGCTGGTCGGCCTGATCATGTGGCTGTCGTCGATCGCGTCGCGCAAGCTCACGTTCGGCCGCGTGCACGGCTCGGCGATCGCGATCGTCATCGGTCTCGTGCTCGCGTACGTCGGCGGCGCATTCACCGGCGGCGAGAAGGGATTGGCCGACGTCAAGCTGTTCGCCGGCATCGGCCTGATGGGCGGCGCGATGCTGCGCGATTTCGCGATCGTCGCGACCGCGTTCGAAGTGCAGCCGGCCGAGGCGCGCAAGGCCGGGCTCGTCGGCGTCGTGTCGCTGCTGCTCGGCACCGTGCTGCCGTTCATCGTCGGCGCGTGCGTCGCGCGCGCGTTCGGCTATACCGATGCGGTCAGCATGACGACCATCGGCGCGGGCGCCGTCACCTACATCGTCGGGCCCGTCACGGGTGCGGCGATCGGCGCGAGCTCCGACGTGATCGCGCTCAGCATCGCGACGGGGCTCGTCAAGGCGATCATCGTGATGGTCGGCACGCCGGTTGCGGCCAACTTCATGGGCCTGAAGACGCCGCGCTCCGCGATGATCTTCGGCGGGCTGGCCGGCACCGTCAGCGGCGTGAGCGCGGGGCTCGCCGCGACCGACCGCCGGCTCGTTCCGTACGGCGCGCTGGTCGCGACGTTCCATACCGGCGTCGGCTGCCTGCTCGGGCCTTCGCTGCTGTTCTTCACGACGCGCGCGCTGGTCGGTGCCTAGGGCCTGTTCACGCTAATAACGGGCTTGCGCTGGCTCCCAGAAGGGCCGAGCGCAAGGATTGCGACGAAGCGAATACTCGACGTATTCGCGAGGAGCGTGACGCGGCGCTCGGCCCTTCTGGGGGCCAGCCCCGCGAACGAATTTTTTCCAAACAGGGGAACGTGCCTTTCCGCCCGCATGGCGGCGTCGTTCGTCGTTGCAATAGCTACGGCTATTGCGCCTCCTTTCTCCTTGCCCTGCGGGCGGAAAGGCACGTTCGCAAGCCCGTTATTAGCGTGAACAGGCCCTAGGGCGATGGATGCGACCCGCGCGCGGGCCGCATCCATCGCGGCGCCCTCTGAGTCGCATTCTGCATCATCATCAATCGGCGGCGGCGCCAGGCTTAGAATGCCGCTGAACCATCGAAGCGGAGAACTGTTCATGACGGGATGGAATCACGCGCGGCAGGCGCGCGATGCACGCCTCGCGGCCGGTGCGGCCTACGCGCAGGGCAAGCGGGTCGATGCGCGCGACGCCGTCGCGTTGCTCGAAGCGGTGCTGCGGCCCGGCGACCGCGTCTGCCTCGAAGGCGACAACCAGAAGCAGGCCGATCTGCTCGCCACCGCGCTCGCCGACGTCGACAGCGCGAAGATCCACGGCCTGCACATGGTGCAGTCGGGCGTCGTGCTGCCCGAGCATCTCGACGTGTTCGAGCGCGGGATCGCGAAGCGTCTCGACTTCGCGTATTCGGGCCCGCAGTCGCAGCGCATTGCGAAGCTGCTGTTCGGCGGCAAGATCGCGCTCGGCGCGGTGCATACGTATCTCGAACTGTTCGCCCGCTACTTCATCGACCTCACGCCGCAGGTCGCGCTGATCGCGGCCGTGAGCGCCGATGCCGACGGTAACCTGTATACCGGCCCGAACACGGAGGACACGCCGACCGTCGTCGAGGCCACCGCGTTCAAGGACGGCATCGTGATCGCGCAGGTCGACCGCATCGTCGACAAGGTGCCGCGCGTCGACATCCCGGGCGATCGCGTGCATTTCGTCGTCGAGGCCGGCCGGCCGTTCTACGTCGAGCCGCTGTTTACGCGCGATCCGGCCGCGATCACCGAAACGCAGATCCTGACCGCGATGCTCGCGATCAAGGGCATCTACGAGCCCTACGGCATTCGCCGCCTGAATCACGGGATCGGCTTCAACACGGCCGCGATCGAGCTGCTGCTGCCGACCTACGGCGAGAAGCTCGGGCTGAAGGGCAAGGTCTGCACGCACTGGGCGCTCAATCCGCACCCGACGCTGATTCCCGCGATCGAATCGGGTTGGGTCGAGCAGATCCACTGCTTCGGCTCCGAAGTCGGGATGGACGACTACATCCGTGCGCGCTCCGACGTGTGGTTCACGGGCCCCGACGGTTCGCTGCGCTCGAACCGCGCGTTCTGCCAGACGGCCGGCCTCTATGCATGCGACATGTTCATCGGCTCGACGTTGCAGATCGACCTGGCAGGCCATTCGTCGACGGTCACGGCCGAGCGGATCGCCGGCTTCGGCGGCGCGCCGAACATGGGCAGCGACGCGCGCGGCCGCCGCCATCCGAGCGAGCCGTGGCTGAAGGCCGGCGCGCAAGCCGACCCCGACACGCCGGCCGCGCTGCGGCGTGGCCGCAAGCTGGTCGTGCAGATCGGCGAGACGTTCGGCGACAAGAACGTGCCGATGTTCGTCGAGAAGCTCGACGCGCTGAAGCTCGCCGACAAGCTGCAGCTCGACCTCGCGCCGATCATGGTGTATGGCGACGACGTCACGCACATCGTCACCGAGGAAGGGATCGCGAACCTGCTGATGTGCCGCGACAAGGACGAACGCGAGCACGCGATCCGCGGCGTCGCCGGCTATACGGACGTCGGCCGCGGCCGCGACCGGAAGCTGGTCGAGCGGCTGCGCGAGCGCGGCGTGATCCGCCGCCCGGAAGATCTCGGCATCGATCCGCTCGACGCCGACCGCCGCTGGCTTGCCGCGCGTTCGATCAAGGATCTCGTGCACTGGTCGGGCGGGCTCTATGCGCCGCCGGCCCGGTTCCGCAACTGGTGAGGAAGAGGGCATGGAACAGTTGAACTATCGCTTCACCGCGCGCGAACGCGCGAAGGGCGAGCAGCCCGCGGCGCTCGTCGGCGTGGTCGCGTCCGGCAACCTCGAGGTGCTGGTCGAGCGCGTGCTGCCCGGCAACGAATGCGAGATCGACATCCGCACCGCGGCCGTCGGTTTCGGCGCGGTCTGGCAGGCGGTCGTGTCGGATTTCGTCGAACGGCGCACGCCGGGCGGCCTGAGGCTGTCGATCAACGACGGCGGCGCGCGCCCCGACATGGTGTCGCTGCGGCTCGCGCAGGCCGTGCGCGCGATCGAGGGAGACGCATGATGAGCGACGTGATTCACGACGCGCCGGCGTTCGTCGCGAACGCGGCGAGCTGGTACGAAGCGTCGGCGCGGCAGCGTATCGACGGGCTGCTCGACGCAGGCAGCTTCGGCGAATTCCTGGGGCCGGCCGAGCGCGTGACGAGCCCGCACCTGCCGCTGTTCGATCTGCCGCAGCAGTTCGACGACGGGATGGTGGTCGGCCACGGCCGGCTCGACGGCCGGCCGGTGTTGGTCGCCGCGCAGGAGGGCCGCTTCATGGGCGGTGCGTTCGGCGAAGTGCACGGCGCGAAGCTCGTCGGGTTGCTGCGCGCCGCGCGCGAAGTCGGCAAGCCGGTGCTGATCCTGTTCGATACGGGCGGCGTGCGGCTGCAGGAAGCGAACGCGGGCGAGCTCGCGATCGCCGAGATCATGCGCGCGCTCGTCGAAGCGCGTGCGGCCGGCGTGCCCGTGATCGGGCTGATCGGCGGGCGGGCGGGCTGCTACGGCGGCGGCGGGTTGCTCGCCGCGTGCTGTTCGGCGCTCGCGGTGTCCGAGCAGGGGCGCATCAGCGTGTCGGGCCCCGAAGTGATCGAGACCAATCGCGGCGTCGAGGAATTCGACTCGAAGGATCGCGCGCTGATCTGGCGCACGATGGGCGGCAAGCACCGGCGGCTGATCGGCGGCGCCGATCGTTACGTGGCCGATACGCCGGACGCGTTCCGCGCGGCCGCGCTCGAGCTGATCGACCGAGCGCCGGCGTTCGATGCGGCGATGCTGCGCGCGGAGCAGGCGCGCCTCGAAGCACGGGTCGAGCGGTTCGGCGCCTGCCAGGATGCGCTCGACGTGTGGCGCATGCTCGGCGCGGATCGGCCGGAAGCGATTCCCGGCATGCCCGACGACGAATTCGCCACGCTCGCCGACCAGTTACAGGAGCAGAAATGAAACGACCCCCACGCTCACTTCGTTCGCTGCCCCCCGAAGGGGCGCCTGCCTCCGTTGGCGCGGCCCGTCGGGAGGCAGCATGACGCTCGATGAAGTACTGAACGCGCTGTTTCCCGCGGGCCATGCGATTGCGCGCAACGGCGGCTTGCTGACGGGCCACGCGGAACTGGCCGGCGTGCGCGTTGACGTGATCGGCGTTGCCGAGCGCTTGCCGTTCGGCATCGACGAGGCGCTGACGCTCGCGTCGCACGTGCTCGATACGGTCGCGCGCGGCGGCGACACGCCGATCCTCGTGCTGGTCGACAGCGACAGCCAGCGGATGAGCAAGCGCGACGAATTGCTCGGCCTGAACGAAGGGCTGTCGCATCTCGCGAAGTGCCTGATGCACGCGGATCTTGCCGGGCACCGGACGATCGGCGTGCTGTACGGCCACACGGCCGCCGGCGCGTTCATCGCGACCGCGCTCGCGACGCGCACGCTGCTCGCCGTGCCGGGCGCCGAGCCGGAGGTGATGGATCTGCCGTCGATGTCGCGCGTGACCAAGCTGCCGATCGACGTGCTGAAGGAGATGGCGCGTTCGACACCGGTGTTCGCGCCGGGGCTCGACAATCTCGTGAAGATGGGCGCCGTCGACGCCGTGCTCGATCCGTCCCGCGCGCTCGACGCGCAGGTCGGCGAATGGCTCGGCAAGCCGGCCGAGCGCATCGACCGGCGCGCGGCGCGCGGCCGGCCGGTCGCGACCGACGTCGCCGCCCGCGTCGAGGCACTCGCGCGTGCCGCCCGCTGAGCTGCCGCTGCGCCGCCACACGCTGGTCACGCTGACGGCGGCCGGGTGGGGCGCGGCATTTGCCCGCGACCCCGCGCTCGCGGGCGACCCGCTCGTACGCGCATGGGCCGCACGCGGCTGGCCGCTGATCGTGCGTCGCGCGTCGCCGGATGAAGCCGATGCCGGCCGCGTGCCGCTCGGTCTGCCGCTGCCGCCGTCGGCGGGCAAGCGGCGCATCGCGCTGAACGTGGCCGCCGATGCGCTCGCGACGGTCGGTCCGCTGCCGACGTTGACGGACGTGCGCGCCGCCGCGCCCGCCGCATGGCAGGCGCCGTTGCGCGATCTCGATGCGCTCGGCGCGCGCTGCGGCGTGCAGGGCCGCGTGTTCGGCAGCCTCGCATGGCAGGCGCTGACGGGGGAGCCTTACCTGAGCGCCTCATCCGATCTCGACATCGTATTCCCGCTGCCCGATCCCGCATCGCTCGCGCCGTTGCTCGACGGTCTCGCGGCGATCGACGCGCGCGCGCCGATGCGCATCGACGGCGAACTGCTGCGCGACGACGGCGCGGGCGTCAACTGGCGCGAACTGCACGCGCGGTTGCCCGAAGTCGCGGTGAAGACCGCGCTGGCCGTCGAGCTGATGCGCGCCGATGCATTTGCCGGAGGTACGCGATGAGCGCACGGGGTGCCTGCCGCCTGGCGGCGCCGTCCGATGCCGAGCGCATCGCCGCGCTGGCCGAGCGCAGCCTCGTGCTCGAGATCGAGACCTATCCGAAGCCGGGCCTCGTCAGTCACGTCGACACCGGCAGTCACGCGGACATGGACGCGGCGACGTTCGCGCGCAGCGCGGCCGTGCTGCGGCCGTATTTCGCGGAACTCGCCGACGCGGGCGCGCGCGACGCGGACATCGCCGTGCTGCGCAAGATCGGCCTGCGTGCCGAACACGCGATGCTCGCCGTGACCGGCGGCGTCAACACGCATCGCGGCGCGATCTTCGGGCTCGGGCTGCTGTGCGCGGCCGCCGGCCGGCGTGCGCGGCCGGACGCGATGCCGGATGGCACCACGCTCGGTGCGTTCGTGGCCGGTCGCTGGGGCGCCGAGATCCTCGGCGGCCCGCGTTTGCCGGACAGCCATGGCGAGCGCGCCAGCCGCCGCTACGGTGTCGGCGGAGCGCGTCGCGAGGCGGCCGAGGGCTTCCCGTCCGTGTACGCGGTCGGGCTGCCCGCGCTGCGCCGCGCACGGCGCGACCTGCCGGACGATCCGGAAGCCGCGCGGGTCGCCGCGTGCTTCGCGCTGATCGCCGTGCTCGACGACACGAATCTTCTGCATCGGGGCGGGCAGGGCGGCCTCGATTTCGCCCGCGCGACCGCCCGCGCGTTCGTCGCGCGCGGCGGTGTGCGGGCGTGCGACTGGCGGCTGCGCGCGGCGGCCGCGCATCGTGCGTTCGTCGCGCGCCGGCTGAGCCCGGGCGGCGCGGCCGACCTGCTCGCGATGAGCGTATTCGTCGATGCGCTCGAAGCCGAAGGGGACGCGCGATGACGCTGGCCATCCTGTGCTCGGGGCAGGGCGCGCAACGCGCCGACATGTTCGACCTGACCGGTTCGGCGCCGCAGGCCGACGCACTGTTCGTGCATGCGGGCCGCCTGCTCGGCGACGATCCACGTGCGTGGGTCCGGCACGCCGGGCCCGACGCGCTGTCGGAAAACCGCGCTGCTCAGATTCTCTGCACGGTCCAGGCGCTCGCGGCGGCGGCGCTGCTCGATGCGGTGTGGCCGCGCCGGCGCTGCGTCGCGGGCTACAGCGTCGGCGAGGTCGGCTCGTGGAGCGTCGCGGGGATGATCGACCCGCGCGATGCGCTCGATCTGGCCGCCGCGCGGGCCCGCGAGATGGATGCCGCGAGCGGCGGCGACGAGCGGATGGTGTTCGTGCGCGGTCTGACGCGCCCGCAACTCGCGCAGCTATGCGACGGTCGCGACGCGGCCATCGCGATCGCGAATCCCGGCGATGCGTTCGTGGTCGCGGGGCGACGCGCCGACGTCGATGCCGTGGCCGACGACGCGACGCGCGCCGGCGCGCTACGCGTCGCGCCCGTCTGCGTGCGGATCGCGTCGCACACACGCCGGCTCGCGGCGGCCGTACCCGCATTCCGCGCGACGCTGGCCGCGACGCCCGTGCGCCGGCCGGTGCCCGGCACGCGGCTGTTTTCGGGGATCGACGGCGCGTCGGTGCTCGATGTCGACACGGGCCTCGACAAACTCGCGCGGCAGATCGACGAGCCGGTCGAGTGGGCGGCCTGTCTCGCCGCGTGCGTGGAGGCCGGCGCAACCGCGTTTCTCGAACTCGGCCCCGGACGCGCGCTGGCCGAGATGGCCGCCGGCGCGTATCCTGCGCTGCCGGCACGCAGCCTCGCGGATTTCCGTTCCGTCGAAGGCGTGACGAGCTGGCTCGCGCGCGTCGCGGCCGGCTGATCGGCGGGTTGAAACCCGGCTGAAACCCGCCGCCGGGCACCTGTTTCGCACCGTGTGTTGCGCCGGCGCAGCAGCGTCGCAGCCGCCCCCTTGCCACGCGAATTGGCGTCGCTACAATGGCGCCCGCCATGAGACCAGCCGCCTTCTTTCTCGCCGCGTTCTGCTGCGCGACGAGCGTCCACGCCAGCCACATTCCGTCCGACGCCGCATCGGTCGGCACGTACTTTTCGTATGACAGCGCGGCGGCCGACGCGACCGTCGATCTGATCGAACAGGCGCAGCGCCGCGTGCTGCTGGCCGGCTATACGCAGGTGCCGCCGGCTGTCGCGAGCGCGCTGCGCTCGGCCCGCGCGCGCGGGATCGAAGTGCGCGTCGTGCTGGTGCGCCCGCCGCGTGCGGGCCGGTACAGCGGCGCCGGCTATCTGAAATCCGCGGGCATCGACGTCGCGATCGATTCCCGGCACGGCGGCCCCGCGTCGCGCTTCGCGATCGTCGACGACAGCGTCGCGTTGACGACCCTGTCCGACGGTGCGGCCGAGCACGCCGACACGGTGAACGTGTTCCGGCGCGCGCCCGAACTCGCACAGTCCTACGCGCAGTCGTTCTGGCGGCTGTACCGGCAGGCCGGCGGCCTCTGACCCTTTCCGCGGCGCATCGCGCGCCGGTATGACCCTGCTTGCATCGGCGCGAGCGATGAACCATCCTCGTTGACAGGCGCCGGCGCGGGTTGTGCGCACCCGGCGCAACGGCAGGGAGTCGATCGTGACCGAAAGCAGTTTTGCCGATCGCGCCGATGCCGGCCGCCAACTGGCGGACGCGTTGCGCGAATACGCGGGGCGAAGCGATGTGGTCGTGCTCGCGTTACCGCGCGGCGGCGTGCCCGTCGCGTATCCGGTCGCGTGCGCGCTGCACGCGCCGCTCGACGTGCTGGTCGTGCGCAAGCTCGGCGTGCCGTCCGACCCCGAGTTCGCGATGGGCGCGATCGCGACGGGCGGCGCGACCCATCTGCAACGTTCGGTGATCCGCGCGATGGACGTATCCGATACGCAACTCGCCGACGTGATCGCGCGCGAGACGGCCGAACTGCAGCGCCGCGAAGCGCTGTATCGCGGCGCGGTGCCGCCGCAGGCGGTGGACGGACGCATTGCGATCGTCGTCGACGACGGCGTCGCGACCGGCGCGTCGATGCGCGTCGCGCTGCAGGCGCTGCGCGAGCGCCACCCGGCGCGCATCGTCGCGGCGGTGCCGGTCGCGCCGGCGGGTGCGGCGCACGCGTTCGACGGCCTGGCCGACGCGTTCGTCACGGTGTCGCAGCCGCTGCGGTTCTTCGGGATCAGCCAGTTCTACGTGCGCTTCGAGCAGACGAGCGACGACGAGGTGCGTGCGCTGCTCGACGCGGCGCGCCCCTGACGCGGCGTCACGTCCGACGGCTCCGGCGCGGGCGCGCTCGGCCGGCTTCCGCCAGCGCGAACACGCGCTGCAGCGCCGGATGGACGTTGCCGTGCCAGCGTGGCCCCGTAAACAGCCCGTAGTGATCGCAATCGTCGATGTCGACGCGATGACGCTCGTCGGCCGACAGGCCGCTGCACAGGCCGAGCGCCGCATGCGTCTGCCCGGCGCCCGTGACCGCGTCGCGGGCGCCTTCGACGGTCAGCAGCATGACGTCGCGCAGCGCGGCGGGTTCGACGCGCCGGCCGCGCACGCGCCACGCGCCGGTCGCGAGCAGCATGCGCTGGAACACGACGTCGATCGTGTCGAGAAAATAGTCGGCCGGCATGTCGAGCAGCGCCGTGTATTCGTGCAGCGCCCGCCGGGCGTCGGCAAGCCCGTTCATGTCGAAACGCGACGCCGCCAGCGCGTAGGCTTCGATCAGCGTCAGAAAGCGTTGCGGATACAGGAGCGCGATCTCGCCCTGTTGCAGATAGGTCGGGAACACGGCGCGGCCGTGCCCCGCGAAGCCGGGCGGCACGATGTCGATCAGGTGGCGCCGGCACCAGTCGAGCGAATGGGCGGCGGCTGCGGCGCCAAGCGCGCTGGGGTTCAGCCGCGCGTCGAGCGGGCCGCCGATCAGCGTGATACTGGCGGGCGGCGCGAGGCCGCGCGCGGCACGCAGCGCGAGTGCGCCGAGCGCCGGGACGGTCGCCTGGCACACGGCGACGACGTGCAGCGGCCGATCGTCGCGCTGGAGGGTGCCGACGAAGCCGTCGAGCATCGCGACGTACTCGTCGAGCCCGAAACGGCCTGCCGCGAGCGGCACGTCGCGCGCATTGCGCCAGTCGGTCACGCAGACGTCGCCATCGGCGAGCAGCGTTTCGGCGGTTTCCCGCATCATCACGGCCGCGTGCCCGACGAGCGGCGCGCACAGCAATACCGTGCGGCGCGCATCGGCGTGCGCGAAGCGCCGCAAATCGCAAAACGGCGTGTGCTCGACGACTTGCTCGCCGACGTCCGGCCACGCGAGGTCGAAGCCCGGCGGCGCGGCCTGCGGCCCGAGCAGCGGTTCGAACAGGTCGTCGTAGCACGACGACGCGGCATGCGGCAGCGACGCCGCGGGCCACGCATCGAACGCGTATCGCGTCGCCGCGCGCCATGCGCGCATCCATTCCCGCTGCTGCTCGACGACGGCATACCACATGGCGGACCCTGGGGCGGAAGGAGCGTGAACCTGCATTATGGTCACTGTGGACGGGCAACGCGAGCCCGATGCGCGGCCGGCCGATGCGTGTCGAGCGAACGGCACGCTAGGCACTGCCGCGCGACGCTGCTACAGTCGTCGGTCCCATTTCCTCGAAGCGGAGCGTTTGCGATGAAGCTGATCGGCATGCTGGATTCCCCGTTCGTGCGCCGTGTCGCCATTTCGGCGAAGCTGCTCGACCTGCCGTTCGAACACGAGTCGATCTCGGTGTTTCGTCATGTCGAGCAATTCAGGACGATCAACCCGGTCGTCAAGGCGCCGACGCTCGTGACCGACGGCGGCGCGACGCTGATCGATTCGTCGCTGATCGTCGACTATCTCGACCACCTGGCCGCGCCGGAGCGGCGCCTGCTGCCCGACGCCGTCGATGCCCGGCTGCGCGCGCTGGTGCCGATCGGGTTCGCGCTGGCCGCCGCCGAGAAAACCGTGCAGGTCGTCTACGAGCAGGCGCTGCGGCCGTCGGACAAGCAGCACGAACCGTGGGTCGAGCGCGTGCTGAGCCAGCTCGAAGCCGCATACGGCGCACTGGAGCCGCTGGTCGCGGCCACCAACGGCTGGTTCGGCGGCGCGCGGCTGCTGCAGTCCGACGTGACGGTGGCGGTGGCGTGGCGTTTCACGCAATTCATGGCCGCCGATTACCCGGTGCTCGCGCGGATCGATCCGGCCCGTTATCCGGCGCTCGCCGAGCATTCCGCGCGGGCGGAAGCGCTGCCGGCCTTCGTCGAAACGCCGCTCGTCTAGGATTCGCGCGCCGGGCCGTCGCATAACGACGTTGAACGCCGCCGGCCCTTGTCCGGCCAGTCGCGGCCGATTGTTCTCGGCGGCTGACAAGTGACTTCGCATTCGCGCTGTTTATCCGGAGGCGACCGATCCCTAGAATCCACTCCATCGAATTACGCGTTGCCAGATGGAGCCGATGATGAAAGCCCTGATCGAATCGAGTCTGTACCACCCGTCCGTCGTGTTGCCGCTTGCCGCGCTGGCGCAGCTGATGGTCGAGCGCGATTTCAATCTCGGCCAGGTCGGGCTGATCGTCGCGGCGCGCGGCGCGCAGGCGGCCGTGTCGCGCTCGCGCGCGCTGATCTTCTGCCGTCACTGCGAAGCGCACGCATGAGCACGTTCGCGGCGCGCGAATGAAAAAAAGCCCGGCCGGCGCAAGCCGGTCGGGCGGATCGGGTTCGATCGGGCCCCGGCTTCGGCCGGGGCTTTTTCATTGGGTGACGCTCATGCGCGTGCGGGCGTCGCGATGCCGTAGATGTCCGCCTCGTCGTTCTCCTCGCGCAACTGGCGCGCGAGCTGGTGCGCTTCGTGGCGCGTCGCGACGGCCGGCGGCGAGCCCTTCAGCGGCTGGCGCGCGGTTTCGGCGAGCGCGACGACCGACACGACGCCGATCAGCGCGGCGCCCATCATGTAGTACGCGGGCATCATCAGGTTGTGCGTCACGTCGACGAGCCACGCGGTGACGAGCGGCGTCGTGCCGCCGAACAGCGACACCGACACGTTGAAGCCGATCGCGAGCGCGCCGTAACGGATCTCGGTCGGGAACAGCGCGGGCAGCGCCGACGGCATCACGCCGGTGAAGCACGACAGCAGCACGCCGAGGATCAGCAGGCCGCCGAACACCGACGCCGTGGTGCCCGCATGGATCAGCATCAGCGACGGGATCGACAGCACCAGCAGGCCGACGCAGCCGGCGAGCATCACCGGCTTGCGGCCGACCTTGTCCGACAGGCGGCCGGCGTACAGCGTCATCGGCATCATCAGCACCATCACGATCAGCACCAGCACGAGGCTGTGCGATTCGTCGAAATGCAGCGTCGACGACATGAAGCTCGGCAAGTACGACAGCACCATGTAGTCGGTCACGTTGAAGATCAGCACGAGGCCGACGCACAGCAGCAGCGCACGCCAGTTGCGCAGCAGCGTTTCGCGAAAGCGCGCCTTCGGCACGGCCTTGTCCTGCGCTTCGCGCTCTTCGGCCTGGCGCTTGAACGCGGGCGTTTCCTCGAGCTTCATCCGGATGTAGAGACCGATCAGGCCGAGCGGGCCGGCGATCAGGAACGGCACGCGCCAGCCCCACGACAGCAGCGCCTCCTGCGACAGCGACGCGGTGAGCAGCGCGACGACGCCCGCGCCCAGCACATAGCCGATCAGCGTGCCGAATTCGAGGAAGCTGCCCATGAAGCCGCGGCGCTTGTCGGTCGAGAACTCGGCGATGAAGGTGGCGGCGCCGCCGTACTCGCCGCCGGTCGAGAAGCCTTGCACCAGGCGGGCGACGAGCAGCAGCACGGGCGCCATGATGCCGATGGACGCATAGCTCGGGATCAGGCCGATCGCGAAGGTGCCGACGGCCATCATGATCATCGTGGCGGCGAGCACGCGCTGGCGGCCGATGCGGTCGCCGAGCGGGCCGAAGACCATGCCGCCGAGCGGGCGCACGAGGAACGCGGCCGCGAACGTGCCGAAGGTGGCGAGCAACTGCGCGGACGGGCTGCTGGACGGGAAGAACACCTTGCCGAGCGTGACGGCGATATAGCTGTAGACGCCGAAGTCGAACCATTCCATCGCATTGCCGATGGCCATCGCGCTGACGGCGCGCTTGAGCAGGCTCTGGTCGACGACGGTGATGTCGTCCACGGCGAGCGGGGCTTCGGCGGACGACGAAGCGGGGGAAGAGACAGCGGTCGGGCTGACGTGTGTTGCGGTCAAGGTCATGCACTCCTTTGACAGCGCCGGAACGGGCAGGCCGTCCGACACGGTTTGCCGGCGAGCGCGGGGTCGTGTGCTGCGCGTCGGGGCAGACCATCAAGCACTGACTGCGCAAGGCGCAGCAAAGGGCCAAGGGGCTGCTTCGACGCGGGCCCGATGGGCCGTCGCGACAGTGCGCTCATGAAGAAAGGGCCGCGTGATGCAGGCGGCAGATGCCGGTGCGGACGGTGGTCCGGCGTTCCGGCAACGCCCCGGAGGGGCAGCGAAACGAGAAAAGCGGGCCTGTCGGGCGGGCTTTCCTGTGGATGCAATTTCGATCGAGGCACCGGCCCGCAGCGGGCGGACGGACTTCTCTCAAAATCGAAAAGAAAGAGATTGAATGTTGAAACAGGCAACATGATAGCACGATGACGGACGATCGTGCAAATTGACCGGAGTCGCCCGTCTGGCGGGGGATCCGGCGCGGCCCGCTCGGGTATGATCGGCGGCGCGCGGCGCGGCCGCGCCGCCCGTCGCGACGGGGCTGAATTCGCGAGGAACCGGATGACCGAACTGATGAGGATCGCGGCGCTGTTCGCCGCTACTGCGCTGGCCGAAATCGTCGGCTGCTATCTGCCGTGGCTCGTGCTGAAGGCCGGGCGCCCGGCGTGGCTGCTGGTGCCGGCCGCCCTGTCGCTCGCGCTGTTCGCGTGGCTGCTGACGCTGCACCCGAGCGCGGCGGGGCGCACTTATGCCGCGTACGGCGGCGTGTATATCGCGGTGGCGCTGATCTGGCTGCGGGTGGTCGACGGCGTCGCGCTGACCCGCTGGGACGTGGCCGGCGCGGTGCTCGCGCTCGGCGGGATGGCGGTGATCGCGCTGCAGCCGCGCGCGTAGGCGCGGCCGCACGCGCGGCGGGGTGGGTGCCGCGTCAGGCGGCCTGGGCGGCGTCCGCTGCTTCCGTGTCGGCGGACTGGCGCCACACGCAGGCGCCCTTGACCGACTTGTCGAGTTCGTCGAGCTGCGTCTGGTGCGCGGCCAACTCGTCGTCGCTTGCCGCGATGACCGGCAGGTCGAGCGCGGCGAGCGACACGCGCTGGCCGTTCGCGGTGCCGCCGTCGGCGCCCGTGTCGTCGAGCATGTCGATCACGAGGCTGTCCTGGCCGCGCGTCATCGCGAGATACACCTCGGCGAGCAGCTCCGAGTCGAGCAGTGCGCCGTGCAGCGTGCGGTGCGCGTTGCTGATGCCGAAGCGGTCGCACAGCGCGTCGAGCGAATTGCGCTTGCCGGGGAACATCTGCTTGGCCTGCACCAGCGTGTCGATCACGCCGCCGCAATGCTCGGTGAACGGCGGCAGGCCGAGCCGCGCGAATTCGGCGTCGAGGAAGCCAAGGTCGAACGGCGCGTTGTGGATGATCAGCTCGGCGCCCTTCACGAAGTCGCGGATCTGGTCGACGACTTCCGCGAACTTCGGCTTGTCGCTGAGGAACTCGGTCGTGAGGCCGTGCACGGCCAGTGCGCCCGGATCGCTGTCGCGCTCGGGGTTCACATAGATGTGGAGATTGTTGCCGGTGAGCCGTCGGTTCAGCAGCTCGACGCAGCCGATTTCGATCAGGCGGTCGCCCGTGCGGGCGTTCAGGCCGGTGGTTTCGGTATCGAGAATGATCTGGCGCATGTCGGATAAATCGGCGGATAAATCGGGAAAGAGAGGGGGGTGGCCCGGATTCAGGCCGCGAGCGATTCGACGCCGCGATTCGCGAGCGCGTCGGCGCGTTCGTTTTCGGGGTGGCCCGCGTGGCCCTTCACCCAACGCCATTCGACGTCGTGCTGCACGACGAGCGCGTCGAGCCGCTTCCACAGGTCGGCGTTCTTCACGGGCGTCTTCGCCGCGGTGACCCAGCCTTTCTTCTTCCACCCGTGGATCCACTCGCTGATGCCTTTCTGCACGTATTGCGAGTCGGTATGCACGATTACCCGGCACGGCCGCTTGAGCGCCTCGAGCGCGGCGATCACGCCCATCAGCTCCATGCGGTTGTTGGTCGTGTTCGGCTCGCCGCCGAACAGTTCCTTTTCTTGGGCGCCGTAGCGCAGCAGCGCGCCCCAGCCGCCGGGGCCGGGGTTGCCCTTGCAGGCGCCGTCGGTATAGATGTCGATGGTGTCGGTTGTCATGAACGTTCTTGATGGGTGGTCGGGGAGGCCGCCGGCGTCAGGCCCGGTGCGAGCACGGGCTTCTTCATCCTGATCGGGCCGACGAGACGCATGCCGCGCACGCGCTTGACGGCCGTCACCATGTAGACGGCGCCGAAGATCGGCCACCAGCGGTCGCCGGCGGCCTCCATGAAGCCGTAGCGGGCCAGCCACTGGTCGGTGGCGAGCGGCGGCCGGTAGCAGCCGAAGCGGCCGCGTTCGAGGTCGAAGCCGAGCAGCTTGATCCAGTCCTTGAGCCGGATGAACGCGATCTGGTCGCGCGTGGCCGGCACGAACGGGCGGTTCGCCATGCGCCCGAACGACTGCCGCATGCCCCACAGGCTGAGCGAGTTGAAGCCGGTGATCACGAGCTGGCCTTCCGGCATCAGCACACGCTCGGCCTCGCGCAGCAGGCGGTGCGGATCGGACGTGAATTCGAGCGTGTGCGGCATCACGATCAGGTCGACGCTCTGCGACTCGAACGGCAGGTCGAGCAGGTCGCACCAGATCGTGCTGCGATCGGCAGGTGCGTGGGCCGCCGTGTGCGCTTCGCGCGCCCGCGGATACTGATACGGCGCGCTCGCGCCGCTCGCCGGGTCGAGCACCAGGCCGCGACACGGCATGCGGTTCTCGCGCAGCGCGTCGAGCTGCGGCAAGCCGAGCTGCAGCGCGTGGAAGCCGAAGACGTCGGACACGATCCGGTCGAGCTGCGCCTGTTCCCAGCCCAGCACGTAGCGGCCGGGCGGCGAGTCGGTCCAGGCGGGCCAGTCTATAATTTGACGGTCAGACATAACGATGATTGCGCGCCCATGAACGAGCTGGAATACGTGCCGGTTCCGGCATTCGAAGACAACTATATCTGGCTCGTCTCGGACGGCCGCGATGCGATCGCCGTCGACCCGGGTGAAGCCGCGCCCGTACGCCGGGTTCTTGCCGAACGAGGCTGGCGGTTGTCCGCTATTTTACTCACGCACCACCACGCCGACCACGTCGGCGGTGTCGAGGCGCTGCGCAATAGCCAACCGGCCGATGCTCCGCTCGCCGTTTACGGCCCCGCGGCCGAGGCGATCGACGTGGTCACGCGGCCGCTCTCGGGCGGCGATCGCGTGACGCTCGACGCACTGGCCGTCGCATTCGACGTGCTCGACGTGCCGGGTCATACGCGCGGCCATATTGCGTATTTCCAGCGGGTCGGGCAGGGCAATGCGGTGCCGCACGTGTTTTGCGGCGACACGCTGTTCTCGTGCGGCTGCGGCCGCCTGTTCGAAGGCACGCCCGCGCAGATGCTCGCGTCGCTCGATGCGCTTGCGGCACTGCCGGGCGACACCCGCGTGCATTGTGCACACGAATACACGCTGTCGAACATCCGCTTCGCGCTCGCGTGCGAGCCCGGCAATGCGGCACTCGCCGCGTGGCGCGACGACGCGCAGGCGCTGCGTGCGCGCGGCGTGCCCACGCTGCCCACTACGATCGCTCACGAGCGTGCCGTTAACCCGTTCATGCGGGCGGACAGCGCGGCGATCCGTGCGACGCTCGAGGCCGAGCTGCACGAAACGGTGACGGATCGTCTGGCGGCGTTCACGCTGATGCGCGAATGGAAAAACCGGTTTCGATGACGTTTTCCGGAGGACTCCAAAGCTCAAGCGGTGTCTGTAAAAATTGCTCCAAATGTAGGATTTCGCTGAGTTTTCGGTGTTTTTATTGACGTGAAGCACGCACTTCCGTAGTATCGCCTGCAATTTCCAGCCGTCGGAAGCCGAGATTTTCATGCGACTTATATTGAGTGCGATGGTGGTGCTACTACTCGCCGCGTGTGCGAGCCAGCCCCCTGTCGCCAACAACGCCGCCGATTCGCAGGCGACGTCCAACTACCTCCGTAAATCAGCCACCGCCAAAGAAACTGTCGACGTCGACAAGCAATCCGTCGGCGACTTGACCAGTGCAGACTCCGATCTCTGGGCGCGCATCCGCCGCGGCTTCCAGATGCCCGACCTGCAGAGCGATCTCGTCGACATGCAGACGACCTGGTACACGCAGCGGCCCGATTACGTGCAACGCATGACCGAGCGCTCGCAGAAGTACCTGTATCACATCGTCGAGGAGCTCGAGGCGCGTCACATGCCGACCGAGCTCGCGCTGCTGCCGTTCATCGAGTCCGCGTACAACCCGCAGGCGCTGTCGGTCGCGAAAGCGGCCGGCATGTGGCAGTTCATGCCCGGCACCGGCCGCACGTACAACCTGAAGCGCAACATGTGGCAGGACGAGCGCCGTGACGTGCTCGCCTCGACGAGCGCCGCGCTCGACTACCTGTCCCGCCTGCACGACATGTTCGGCGACTGGTATCTGGCGCTGGCCGCGTACAACTGGGGCGAAGGCAACGTGCAGCGCGCGATCGCGCGCAACCAGGCGGCCGGCCTGCCGACCGACTACCAGAGCCTGCGGATGCCGAACGAGACGCGTAACTACGTGCCGAAGCTGCAGGCGGTGAAGAACATCATCGCGAGCCCGCAGCAGTACGGCCTGACGCTGCCCGACATCCCGAACCACCCGTATTTCGTGACGGTCACGACGTCGCGCGACATCGACGTGGCGGTGGCCGCGAAGCTCGCGAACCTGCCGCTCGACGAGTTCCGCTCGCTGAACCCGTCGTTCTCGAAACCGGTGATCCTCGGCGCGACCGAGCCGCAGATCCTGCTGCCGTTCGACAACGCGTCCGCGTTCGAGAAGAGCCTGAAAGCCTACAGCGGCCAGCTGTCGTCGTGGACCACCTACACGGTCAGCGAGCGTGCACGCCCGGCCGCGATCGCCGAGAAGATCGGCGTCGACGCCGATACGCTGATGTCGGTCAACAAGATTCCAGCCGGCATGCGCCTGAAGCCGGGCTCGACGATCGTCGTGCCGCGCGGCGACGACGACGACGAGGACATCAGCGCCGACGTCGCCGAAAACGGCGCGCTCGCAATGGAGCCGGACGTACCCGATACGCGCAAGATGCTGATCCGCGTGCGCCGCAAGCAGTCGATGGCGGCGATCGCCGGCCGCTACGGCGTGTCGGTCGGTCAGTTGAAGGCGTGGAACCGTACGCACCGCGATCTCGCGATGCCGGGCCAGGCGCTCGTGCTGCACGTGCCGGTCGGCCGTGCGGTGCCGGCGGAACCCGGCCCGGAGCGGATCGCGACGTCGACGGGCGGTGCGCACATCGAGCGCGCGAGCCTGGCGGTGGGCGGCAAGTCGCACGGCAAGCGCGGCGCCGCCAAGTCGTCGGCGAAGCCGGCGAAGGCCGCTCCCGCGAAAGCCGCTGCCGCGAAAGCCGCGCCGGCCAAGACCACCGCGCACAAGGGCAAGAAGAAGTAAGCGCGGCGGGTGCGCGCAGCGTGGCGGCCGGTAAGGCCCGCACGATTGCGCTATCATCCGACGAATTCGACGAAACGCCGTCACCGAGGTGACGGCGTTTTCGTTTGTGCGCGGCGCGGCAGCGTGGCGTCGTGCGTCTTCATATGACAAGGGGAAGCGATGTCGTCGGTGCAGGTGAGGGTGCTCGCGCTGTTTTCGGTCGGGTATTTCGTGTCGTACGTGTTTCGCGGCGTCAATCTGGGCTTCGCGCCGTTCGTCACGCATGAGCTCGGGCTGTCGGCCGCCGATCTCGGCCTGCTCACCAGCCTCTATTTCCTCGGCTTCGCCGGGGCGCAGATTCCGGCCGGCGTGATGCTCGACCACTTCGGCCCGCGCCGCGTGACGGCCGGCATGCTGCTGTTCGCGGCGGCCGGCGCGGCCGTGTTCGGCGCGGCGCACGGCATCGGCACGATGATGGTCGGCCGCCTGCTGATCGGCGTCGGCGTGTCGGTGTGTCTCGGCGCGGCGTTCAAGGCGCTCGCGCAGCATTTTCCGGTCGGCCGGCTGCCGCTCGTCAACGGCCTCGTGATGGCCGTGGGCGGCCTCGGCGGCGTAATGGTCGGCTCGCCGCTGACCTGGCTGCTCGGCTGGACGAGCTGGCGCACGATCTGTTTCGGCCTCGCGGCGCTGACGGTGGTCGTGGCGGCGTCGATCGGTGTCGGCGCGCCCGACGCGCAGCAGGCACGCCATCAGGGCGGGCTCGTCAGCCAGTTCAAGGGCACGTGGCACATCCTGAGCAGCCGCGCGTTCTGGAAGATCGCGTCGTTTTCCGTCGTCACGCAGGGCGTGTTCTATGCGATGCAATCGCTGTGGGTCGGCCCGTATCTGCGCGATGTCGGCGGGTTCGATGCGCCGCATGCCGCGCGCCTCGTGTCGGTGCTCGGCTTCGCGATGATGGCCGGCTGCGTCGGCTTCGGCGCGGCGGCGCGCGTGCTCGAGCGGCGCGGCGTGTCGGTCTACGCAACGTGCGGTATCGGCATGGCGCTGTTCGTCGCGACGCAACTCGCGATCGTCGCGCGCGTGCCGTTGCCGCCGGCCCTGCTGTGGGCCGCCTACGGCATGTTCGGCGGCGTGGGCATCCTGACCTACGCGGTGATGGCCGGCCATTTTCCCGCCCATCTGATCGGCCGCGCGAACACGACGCTCACGCTCGTGATCTTCCTGCTGATCTTCGCGTTCCAGATCGGCGTCGGCGCCGTGCTGTCGCACTGGCCGGCGGTCGACGGCCGTTATCCGGCGGCTGCGCACTTCACCGCCTGGGGCGTGCTGCTCGCGCTGCAGCTCGCGAGTGCGGTCTGGTACGCGTGGCCCGCGCGCGGCACTGGCCAAGCGCACTGATCCGGCGGTACGCTGGCGGGTAGGGCAGCCCCGGAAACGGGGCCGCAGCACGTCGCGCGGCGCCGCGGGGCGCGGCGCAACCTCGATCGGACGGCCATATCAATTGAAGATAGGCCCATTTTCAGGCTATAATTTGAAAGTTTGTGCTGATCAACCTCGCACCCTAGCGCCTACCTCATACATCCCGTTCATCCGCCGCACGCCGCCTGTCGGGCGATGCCGCGAAGCCTCGTGCGCCATGCGCCGGGTTCGCGTCTCGACAACGCAGGCCGCGTCCAGCTAGCGACCGCGCGCGCCCACGCAGCGCGGCGCTCGCGCGGCAGGGTAAACAGGTCGGCAGCAGGGTGTTCCCCAAGGAGCCTCCCGTGTTGCCGTCTTTTTCTCCCGCCTTGCTTGCACTCGCCGACGGCACGGTCTTTCGTGGTTATTCGATCGGGGCCGAAGGCCATACGATCGGCGAAGTCGTGTTCAATACCGCGATCACCGGCTATCAGGAAATCCTGACTGATCCGAGCTACTCGCGCCAGATCGTCACGCTCACCTATCCGCATATCGGCAACGTCGGCGTGAACGCCGAAGACGTCGAAGCCACGAAAGTCCATGCCGCCGGCCTGATCATCCGCGATCTGCCGACGCTCGCATCGAACTTCCGCATGGACCGCACGCTCGGCGACTACCTGCGCGACGAAGGCGTCGTCGCGATTGCCGGCATCGACACCCGCAAGCTGACCCGCATCCTGCGCGACAAGGGCGCGCAGAGCGGCTGCATCCTGACGGGTTCCGACGACGCAGCGAAGGCGATCGAGCTCGCGCGCTCGTTCGAGGGCCTCGCCGGCATGGATCTCGCGAAGGTCGTGTCGACCGCGAAGCCGTTCGAGTGGAAGCAGACGGAGTGGCGTCTCGAAGGCGGCTACGGCATGCAGGAAGCGCCGAAGTATCGCGTCGTCGCGTACGACTTCGGCGTCAAGTACAACATTCTGCGCATGCTCGCGGAGCGCGGCTGCCACGTGACGGTGCTGCCGGCCCAGGCGAGCGCGGCCGATGCGCTCGCGCTGAATCCGGACGGCGTGTTCCTGTCGAACGGCCCCGGCGATCCGGAGCCGTGCGATTACGCGATCGCGGCCACGAAGGAATTCATCGAGCGCGGCGTGCCGACCTTCGGCATCTGCCTCGGCCACCAGATCATGGGCCTCGCGGTGGGCGCGAAGACGCTCAAGATGAAAACGGGCCACCACGGCGCGAACCATCCGGTGAAGGATCTCGGCGACGGCCGTGTCGTGATCACGTCGCAGAACCACGGCTTCGCGGTCGACGCCGATTCGCTGCCGGCCAATGCGCGCGTGACGCACGTATCGCTGTTCGACGGCACGCTGCAGGGCTTCGAGCTGACCGACAAGCCGGCGTTCTGCTTCCAGGGTCACCCGGAAGCGTCGCCCGGCCCGCACGACATCGGCTACCTGTTCGACCGTTTCACCGCGCTGATGGACGCGGCGAAGCAGCGCAACGCTTAACGTCATCGACGCAACCGAAGGACGGGAGATTCGCATCATGTTCGGCCACGCACTCGGCATCACGGATATCTGGACCTACGTGTTCGGCGTGATCTTCATCATCCTGCTGCCGGGGCCGAACTCGATGTACGTGCTGTCGCTCGCCGCGCAGCGCGGCGTGAAGGCCGGCTATCGCGCGGCCTGCGGCGTGTTCGTCGGCGATACCGTGCTGATGGTGCTGTCCGCCGCGGGCGTCGCGTCGCTGCTGAAGGCGAACCCGCTGCTGTTTTCCGTCGTCAAGTACGGCGGCGCCGCGTACCTGCTGTACATCGGCACGGGGATGCTGCGCAGCGCATGGAGCAAGCTGCGCGCGCGCAGCGACGACGCGCCGATCGAGGCGCCGCAGGCGGACGACGGCGAGCGGTCTTTCGACAGGCCGTTACGCAAGGCGCTGATCGTGAGCCTGCTGAATCCGAAGGCGATCCTGTTCTTCATCTCGTTCTTCATCCAGTTCGTCGACCCGGCATTCCCGCATCCCGCGCTGTCGTTCGTCGTGCTCGGGGCGATCGCGCAATGCGCGAGCTTCCTGTACCTGAGCACGCTGATCTTCGCGGGGGCGCGGCTCGCCGAGCACTTCCGTCGCCGCCGCAAGCTCGCGGCAGGCGCGGCGAGCAGCGTGGGCGGCCTGTTCATCGGTTTCTCGGTGAAGCTTGCGCTCGCGACCATGAGCTGAGCGCCGCCGGCCGACCCACGACAACGATTACTTATTGAATTCACAAGCCATGCCAAAACGCACAGACATCAAGAGCATCCTCATCATCGGCGCCGGCCCGATCATCATCGGCCAGGCGTGCGAGTTCGACTATTCGGGCGCGCAGGCTTGCAAGGCGTTGCGTGAGGAGGGCTACAAGGTCGTTCTCGTCAACAGCAACCCGGCGACGATCATGACCGACCCGAACACGGCCGACGTGACCTACATCGAGCCGATCACGTGGGAAGTCGTCGCGCGCATCATCGAGAAGGAGCGCCCGGACGCGATCCTGCCGACGATGGGCGGCCAGACCGCGTTGAACTGCGCACTCGACCTGCACCACCACGGCGTGCTCGAGAAGTTCGGCGTCGAGCTGATCGGCGCGTCGCCGGAAGCGATCGACAAGGCGGAAGACCGCCAGAAGTTCAAGGAAGCGATGACCAAGATCGGTCTCGGCTCCGCGAAGTCGGGTATCGCGCATTCGATGGAAGAAGCGTCCAAGGTGCACGCCGAGATCATGGCGGAGACGGGCGGCAGCGGCTACCCGGTCGTGATCCGCCCGTCGTTCACGCTCGGCGGCTCGGGCGGCGGCATCGCGTACAACCGCGAAGAGTTCGAAGAGATCTGCAAGCGCGGTCTCGACCTGTCGCCCACGCGCGAGCTGCTGATCGAAGAGTCGCTGCTCGGCTGGAAGGAATACGAGATGGAAGTCGTGCGCGACCGCGCCGACAACTGCATCATCGTCTGCTCGATCGAAAACCTCGACCCGATGGGCGTGCACACCGGCGACTCGATCACGGTCGCGCCCGCGCAGACGCTCACCGACAAGGAGTACCAGATCCTGCGTAACGCATCGCTCGCGGTGCTGCGCGAGATCGGCGTCGACACGGGCGGCTCGAACGTGCAGTTCTCGATCAACCCGAGGGACGGCCGCATGGTCGTCATCGAGATGAACCCGCGCGTGTCGCGTTCGTCGGCGCTCGCGTCGAAGGCAACCGGCTTCCCGATCGCGAAGGTCGCCGCGAAGCTGGCGGTCGGCTACACGCTCGACGAGCTGAAGAACGAAATCACCGGCGGCCAGACGCCGGCGTCGTTCGAGCCGACGATCGACTACGTCGTCACGAAGATTCCGCGTTTCGCGTTCGAGAAGTTCCGCGAAGCCGATTCGCGCCTGACCACGCAGATGAAGTCGGTCGGCGAAGTGATGGCGATCGGCCGCACGTTCCAGGAATCGTTCCAGAAGGCGCTGCGCGGCCTCGAAGTCGGGGTCGACGGCCTCGACGAGAAGTCGACCAACCGCGACGAGATCGCGATCGAGATCCACGAGCCGGGCCCGGATCGCATCTGGTACGTCGGCGATGCGTTCCGCATCGGCATGACGGCCGAGGAAATCTTCGCGGAAACCGCGATCGACCCGTGGTTCCTCGAGCAGATCGAGCAGATCATCCTGAAGGAAAAGGCGCTCGGGGGCCGCACGCTCGCGTCGCTGACGTTCGACGAGCTGCGCTACCTGAAGCAGAGCGGCTTCTCCGACCGCCGCCTCGCGAAGTTGCTTGGCGCGACGCCGGAAGACGTCCGCAAGCGCCGCGTGGAACTGAACGTGCGCCCGGTCTACAAGCGCGTCGACACGTGCGCGGCCGAGTTCGCGACGAAGACGGCCTACATGTACTCGACCTACGAGGAAGAGTGCGAGGCGCAGCCGACCACGAACAAGAAGATCATGGTGCTGGGCGGCGGCCCGAACCGGATCGGCCAGGGCATCGAGTTCGACTACTGCTGCGTGCACGCGGCGCTCGCGATGCGCGAGGACGGCTATGAAACGATCATGGTCAACTGCAACCCGGAAACGGTGTCGACCGACTACGACACGTCCGATCGCCTGTACTTCGAGCCGCTGACGCTCGAGGACGTGCTCGAGATCGTCGACAAGGAAAAGCCGGTCGGCGTGATCGTCCAGTACGGCGGCCAGACGCCGCTGAAGCTCGCGCTCGACCTCGAGGCGCACGGCGTGCCGATCGTCGGCACGTCGCCGGACATGATCGACGCGGCCGAAGACCGCGAACGCTTCCAGAAGCTGCTGCAGGACCTCGGCCTGCGCCAGCCGCCGAACCGCACCGCCCGCGCCGAAGACGAAGCGCTCGCGCTGGCCGACGAAATCGGCTATCCGCTGGTCGTGCGTCCGTCGTACGTGCTCGGCGGCCGCGCGATGGAAATCGTCCACGAGCCGCGCGACCTCGAGCGCTACATGCGCGAGGCCGTGAAGGTGTCGAACGATTCGCCGGTGCTGCTCGACCGCTTCCTGAACGACGCGATCGAGTGCGACGTCGACTGCATCTGCGACGGCGAAGCCGTGTTCATCGGCGGCGTGATGGAGCACATCGAGCAGGCGGGCGTTCACTCGGGCGACTCGGCGTGCTCGCTGCCGCCGTATTCGCTGTCGAAGGAGACCGTGGCCGAGCTGAAGCGCCAGACGGGCGCGATGGCGAAGGCGCTGAACGTGGTCGGCCTGATGAACGTGCAGTTCGCGATCCAGCAGGTGCCGCAGGCGGATGGTTCGAAGCAGGACATCATCTACGTGCTGGAAGTGAACCCGCGCGCGTCGCGCACGGTGCCGTACGTGTCGAAGGCGACCAGCCTGCCGCTCGCGAAGATCGCGGCGCGCGCGATGGTCGGCCAGAAGCTCGCGCAGCAGGGCGTGACGAAGGAAGTCGAGCCGCCGTACTTCAGCGTGAAGGAAGCGGTGTTCCCGTTCGTCAAGTTCCCGACCGTCGATCCGGTCCTCGGGCCCGAAATGCGTTCGACCGGCGAAGTGATGGGCGTCGGCCGGACGTTCGGCGAAGCGCTGTTCAAGTCGCAGCTCGCGGCCGGTTCGCGCCTGCCGGAGTCGGGCACGGTGCTGCTGACCGTGATGGATGCCGACAAGCCGAAGGCCGTCGAAGTCGCGCGCATGCTGCACGACCTCGGCTACCCGATCGTCGCGACCAAGGGCACGGCTGCCGCGATCGAAGCGGCCGGCGTGCCGGTGAAGGTCGTGAACAAGGTGAAGGACGGCCGTCCGCACATCGTCGACATGATCAAGAACGGCGAGATCGCACTCGTGTTCACGACGGTCGACGAGACGCGCCAGGCGATCGCCGATTCGCGTTCGATCCGCATGAGCGCGCAGGCGCACAAGGTCACGTACTACACGACGATGTCGGGCGCGCGCGCGGCCGTCGAGGGCTTGCGCTACCTGAAGGATCTGGAAGTCTATGATTTACAAGGTCTTCACGCTCGCCTAAACTAAGCGGTCAGTTACCTGTCGAAGCAACACGTGCCGCGATTAGGCGGTGTTTCCAGTGCATCGGAAGCGCGCTTAATCGCGGTGATTTTTTTTATAGCCGTTTTTAGCGATTGAGCCGTTTATGAGCACCATTCCGTTGACAAAGCGTGGCGCGGAGCAACTGCGCGATGAATTGCAGCGCCTCAAGTCCGTCGAGCGGCCGGCCGTGATCAACGCGATCGCGGAGGCCCGCGCACAGGGCGACCTGTCCGAAAACGCCGAATACGATGCCGCGAAGGAAAAACAGGGCTTCATCGAGGGGCGCATCGCCGAACTCGAATCGAAGCTGTCCGCCGCGCAGGTCATCGATCCCACGGTGCTCGACGCCGATGGCCGCGTGGTGTTCGCCGCGACGGTCGAGCTCGAGGATCTCGAGTCGGGCGATACCGTCAAGTACCAGATCGTCGGCGACGACGAAGCCGATATCGATCACGGCCTGATCTCGGTCAGCTCGCCGATCGCGCGCGCGCTGATCGGCAAGTCCGAAGGCGACGTCGCCGCCGTGCAGGCGCCGAGCGGCGTGCGCGAGTACGAAATCATCTCGGTCAGCTACATCTGAAGCGGGGCGACGTGATGCCGCATCGCGTGTTCCGTCTGCTGTCGGCCGTGTGGGTCGGCAGCCTGCTGACGATCGGGTATGCGGTCGCGCCCGTGTTGTTCAAGACGCTGGAGCGGATGACGGCCGGTTCGGTCGCCGCCCAGCTGTTCCGCATCGAGGCGATCCTCGGCGTCGTGTGCGGCGTGCTGCTGCTCGCGTTGTCGAACCAGCAGGTGCGGCGCGGCAGCAGCGAATATCGCCGCGTGCGCTGGATCGTCGCCGCGATGGTCGTGTGCGTGCTGGTCGGGTATTTCGCGTTGCAGCCGTTCATGAACGCGCTGCGGGTGGCCGCGATGGATGCGGGCACCGATATCGCGAATTCGCCGTATGCGAGCCGCTTCGGGCTGCTGCACGGCGTCTCGAGCGTGTTCTATCTCGTCGAGAGCGTGCTGGGGCTGATGCTGATCTGGCGTCTGCCGGCGCGCGACGCCTGAGCGGCGCGCCGGGGCAGGGCGGCACGGGAATCCGTGCCGCACCGGCGTGTTACTTGTCCTGGAACGGCCGCTTGGTGCTGGCCTGGCGCTTTTTCGCACGCTTCACGGTGCCGCCTGCGGTCACGCGTTCGTTGCCGCGCACGGTGACCTTGACCGGGCGCGGACGGCGCACGGGGCTCGCGTTCGGCGACACCTTGACGACCTTGACGGTGCGCGGCGCACGACCCTTGCGGTCGTCGGCGGCTTCGGCCGCGCTCGGCAGCGCGCCGGCACGGCGGCCGCGGGTCGGGGCCGCAACCGCCGCCTCGGGCTTCCAGATCACCAGCAGCTTGCCGATGTGCTGGATCGGCGCGGCGTTCAGGCGGTCGCAGATCTCGTCGTAGATCGAGACGCGCGTGTCGCGTTCGTCGCCGAACACGCGGATCTTGATCAGTTGGTGCGCGTCGAGGTGCACCTTGATTTCCTTCAGTACGGCGTCGGTCAGCCCTTCGGCGCCGATCAGCACGACGGGCTTGAGCGCATGGGCCTGGGAGCGCAGCGCGGAGCGCTCGGCGGGAGAAAGCGAAAGGGCGGGCATGGAAATGTCGAAATCTTAATAAGGGCGCGCCGACTGGATAGCGATCGCGGAACGTTACCGCGTCAGCCGTGCGCCGAAACCACGTAAAATCGCGGCTTGGGCCTGAAAAGGGGCCGCAGCCGCGCGAAGAAGACGCGTATTATCCGCTAAAAGCGCGGCTTCACGAAGCAATTGGCAGCAATCTCTCTCTCGAATGGCAAAAAACCGCTTCAACCAGCACTGGCTGCACGACCACATCAACGACCCGTACGTCAAAATGGCGCAGCGGGAGGGCTATCGCGCGCGCGCCGCGTACAAGCTGAAGGAAATCGACGAGCAGGACAAGCTGATCCGTCCGGGCCAGGTGATCGTCGATCTCGGCGCCACGCCGGGCAGCTGGAGCCAGTATGCCCGCAACAAGCTCGCGCAGGGCAAGAAGCGTGACGCGGAGCGCGAAGGCGGCATCGACGGCACGATCGTTGCGCTCGACATCCTGCCGATGGAGCCGATCGCCGACGTCCACTTCCTGCAGGGCGACTTCCGCGAGGACGATGTCCTCCACCAGCTCGAGGAGGTGCTCGAAGGCCGCGCGGTGGACCTTGTTATTTCCGACATGGCCCCCAACCTGTCCGGGGTGGCCTCGGCGGACGCGGCGCGCATCGAGCATCTCTGCGATCTGGCGCTCGAATTCGCGCAGAATCATCTGAGGCCGGACGGTGCGCTGCTCGTGAAGTGTTTTCACGGCAGCGGCTACAGCCAGATCGTCGAGAAGTTCAAACAGCAGTTTAAGGTCGTCGCGCCGCGCAAGCCCAAGGCATCCCGCGACAAATCGTCCGAAACGTTCATTTTGGGTCGGCAACTGAAGCACCCGCGCTGATGCGCAAACGGGCTCCGGCCCTTGCCAGACAAGCGAAGCGCTATCGCGGCGGTTGTCAATGCTTATGGCAGGGGTGGTCGGACTGGATTAGAATGACCGAGGGGCGCCGCAAGGAAAATGTAGGCGCTCGTCTACGAGTGAAGGAGTGGTGCTTTGAACAACAATATGTTTTCGAAGGCAGCGGTGTGGCTGGTGATCGCACTGGTGCTGTTTACGGTGTTCAAGCAGTTCGACAAGCCCCGCGTCCAGGAAGGCGTGTCCTATTCGCAGTTCATGGACGACGCCAAGAACGGCAAGGTCAAGAACGTCATCGTTCAGGGGCGCAACCTCACCGTCACTCCGGCTGATGGCCAGAAATACCAGATCGTGTCGCCCGGCGACATCTGGATGGTCGGCGATCTGATGAAGTACGGCGTGCAGGTCAGCGGCAAGGCCGACGACGAGCCGAACGCGCTGATGTCCGCGCTGTACTACCTCGGGCCGACGATCCTGATCATCGTGTTCTGGTTCTACATGATGAGGCAGATGCAGGGGGGCGGCAAAGGCGGCGCATTCTCGTTCGGGAAATCGCGTGCGCGGCTGATCGACGAGAACAACAACGCGGTGAACTTCTCCGACGTCGCGGGCTGCGACGAAGCGAAGGAGGAAGTGTCCGAGCTCGTCGACTTCCTGCGCGATCCGCAGAAATTCCAGAAACTGGGCGGCCGCATTCCGCGCGGCGTGCTGCTGGTCGGGCCCCCGGGTACCGGCAAGACGCTGCTCGCTCGCGCGATCGCGGGTGAAGCGAAGGTGCCGTTCTTCAGCATCTCGGGTTCGGACTTCGTCGAAATGTTCGTCGGCGTCGGCGCGGCCCGTGTGCGCGACATGTTCGAGCAGGCGAAGAAGCATGCGCCGTGCATCGTGTTCATCGACGAAATCGACGCGGTCGGCCGTCATCGCGGCGCCGGCATGGGCGGCGGCAACGACGAACGCGAGCAGACGCTGAACCAGATGCTCGTCGAGATGGACGGCTTCGAGGCGAACTCGGGCGTGATCGTGATCGCCGCGACCAACCGTTCCGACGTGCTCGACAAGGCGCTGCTGCGTCCGGGCCGTTTCGACCGTCAGGTGTATGTGGGCCTGCCGGACATCCGCGGCCGCGAGCAGATCATGCGCGTGCACCTGCGCAAGGTGCCGATCGCGAACGACGTCGACGCGGCGGTGATCGCGCGCGGCACGCCGGGCTTCTCGGGCGCCGATCTCGCGAACCTCGTGAACGAGGCGGCGTTGTTCGCCGCACGTCGCGGCAAGCGCATCGTCGAGATGCAGGATTTCGAGGACGCGAAGGACAAGATCTTCATGGGTCCGGAGCGCAAGTCGGCCGTGATCCGCGAGGAAGCGAAGCGCGCAACCGCGTATCACGAGTCGGGCCACGCGGTGATCGCGAAGCTGCTGCCGAAGGCCGACCCGGTGCACAAGGTCACGATCATTCCGCGCGGTCGCGCGCTGGGCGTCACCTGGCAGTTGCCGGAGCATGACAACGAGACGTATTCGAAGGATTACCTGCTGGACCGCCTCGCGATCCTGTTCGGTGGGCGGGTGGCCGAAGAGCTGTTCATGAATCTCGTCAGCACCGGCGCATCGGACGACTTCAACAAGGCCACGCAGACGGCGCGTGCGATGGTTGCGCGTTTCGGCATGACCGACGCACTCGGGCCGATGGTCTACGTCGACGACGAGAACGATGCGTCGCCGTTCGGCCGCGGCTTCACGCGCACGATTTCGGAAGCGACGCAGCAGAAGGTCGACTCGGAAATCCGCCGCGTGCTCGACGAGCAGTACAACCTCGCGCGCCGCCTGCTCGAAGAGAACCGCGACAAGGTCGAGGCGATGACGGCCGCGCTGATGGAGTGGGAGACGATCGACGCCGATCAGATCAACGACATCATGGAAGGCCGTCCGCCGCGCTCGCCGAAGAGCTCGCCGGCTGTCGGCGGCGATTCGTCGGGCGGCGGCAGCGCCGAGGTCAAGCCCGGCAGCGCGCCGGCGCCGGCTACGCCGGCGGCATAATCTCCGCTTTAGCACCGTTCACGGGCTGGTGTGGCTTCACACCGGCCCGTTTTGCATTCATCCACGCCCGTTGCTCGTGTCCGATTCCGCAGTGTCCCCGTTCATTCCCGCGCCGCTCCGGTGCGGCCGCTTCGAACTGACGTTCGAACGTCCGCTCGTGATGGGCATCCTCAACGCCACACCCGATTCGTTTTCCGACGGCGGCCGCTTCTTTGCGCGCGACGATGCGCTGCGCCAGGCCGAGCGGATGATCGCCGACGGCGCGGATCTGCTCGACATCGGCGGCGAATCGACGCGCCCCGGCGCGCCCCCCGTGCCGCTCGACGACGAGCTCGCGCGCGTGATTCCGCTCGTCGAGGCGCTGCGGCCGCTGAATGTGCCGCTGTCGATCGATACCTACAAGCCGGCCGTGATGCGCGCGGCGCTGGCCGCCGGCGCGGACCTGATCAACGACATCTGGGGGTTCCGCCAGCCGGGCGCGATCGACGCGGTGCGCGACGGCAATAGCGGCCTGTGCGCGATGCACATGCTCGGCGAGCCGCAGACGATGCAGGTCGGCGAACCCGACTACGGCGACGTCGTGACCGACGTGCGCGATTTTCTCGCGGCCCGCGCCCAGGCGCTGCGCGACGCGGGGGTGGCGGCGGAGCGCATCTGCGTCGATCCCGGCTTCGGGTTCGGCAAGGCGGTCGTCGACGACAACTATGCGCTGTTGGCCGCATTGCCGGACACGGCGCCTGCGCGGCCCGACGGGCGCGCCTATCCGATTCTCGCGGGCATGTCGCGCAAATCGATGCTCGGCGCTGTGATCGGCGGCAAGCCGCCGATGGAGCGCGTCGCGGCGAGCGTGGCGGCCGCGGTGTGTGCGGTCGAGCGCGGCGCCGCGATCGTGCGCGTGCACGACGTCGCGGCGACGGTCGACGCGCTGAAAGTATGGAATGCCGTGCGCGCAGCCGCGCGGCAACGATAAGCAAGTCAGAAAGACGAAGGAGGAAGGATCCCATGGGACGTCGATATTTCGGCACGGACGGCATTCGCGGCACGGTGGGCGACGCGCCCATCACGCCGGATTTCGTATTGCGTCTCGGCTATGCGGCCGGCAAGGTACTGGCCAGCTCGGCCGACGTCGCGGCAGGCTCGCGTCCGACCGTGCTGATCGGCAAGGACACGCGCGTGTCGGGCTACATGCTCGAAGCCGCGCTCGAGGCCGGATTCTCGGCGGCCGGCGTCGACGTGATGCTGGCCGGCCCGATGCCGACGCCCGGCGTCGCGTACCTGACGCGTGCGCTGCGTCTGTCGGCCGGTGTCGTGATCAGCGCGTCGCACAACCCGTATCACGACAACGGGATCAAGTTTTTCTCGGCTGACGGCAACAAGCTGCCCGACGACACCGAAGCCGAGATCGAAGCATGGCTCGACAAGCCGCTCGAATGCGCGCCGTCGGACGGGCTCGGCAAGGCGCGCCGCCTCGACGACGCAGGCGGCCGCTACATCGAATTCTGCAAGAGCACGTTCCCGGCCGCGTTCGACCTGCGCGGGCTGAAGCTCGTGATCGATTGCGCGCACGGCGCCGCGTACCAGGTTGCGCCGCACGTATTCCACGAACTCGGCGCGGACGTCATTCCGATCGGCGTCGCGCCGAACGGCTTCAACATCAACGACGGCGTCGGCGCGACCGCACCGGACGCGCTGGTGCGCGCGGTGCGGGCGAACCACGCCGATCTCGGCATCGCGCTCGACGGCGACGCCGATCGCCTGCAGGTCGTGGACGCGACCGGCCGCCTGTACAACGGCGACGAGCTGCTCTACGTGCTCGTGAAGGACCGGATCGCGACCGACGGCAAGGTCGATGGCGCGGTCGGCACGCTGATGACGAACCTCGCCGTCGAAGTCGCGCTGCAGCGCGAGGGCGTGAAATTCGTGCGGGCGGCGGTCGGCGATCGCTACGTGCTCGAGCAGTTGCGCGAGCGCGGCTGGCAGCTCGGCGCGGAAGGGTCGGGCCACATCCTGTCGCTCGACCGGCACTCGACCGGCGACGGCATCGTGTCGGCGCTGCTCGTGCTGGCCGCGCTGAAGCGCAGCGGCCGCACCCTCGCGCAGATGCTCGACGGCGTCACGCTGTTCCCGCAGAAGCTGATCAACGTGCGGATGAAGCCGGGCGCCGACTGGAAGGGCAGCGCGTCGATTCGCGCCGCGATCGATGCAGCCGAAGCCGCGCTCGCCGGCAGCGGCCGCGTGCTGATCCGCGCATCGGGCACGGAGCCCGTGCTGCGCGTGATGGTCGAAGCGCAGCAGGCGGCCGATGCGGTGCGCCATGCGGAGACGATCGCCGACGCGGTGCGCGCGGCGACGACCTGACCGGGGGCTGGGGCGCGCGGCGATCCGACCGGCCCGCGCGCCGGCTGCCGGTGAATATGCGTGCGGCGCCCTCGGGCGCCGTCGTTTCGTCTGACGCAAAGGTTTGCCATTGCCTGATGAGGCAACATTCGACAAACGCGCTTTTCGGATCGAATCAGGTATCCGACCCCACAATCAAACCTGCTGCCGGCCCGGGCTTCCCGTCCGGCCGATGCTGCGCTACGATGCGCCCGCACGCCCTGGGAAAAGGGCGGTCCATCTTCCCTTCCGAGTCAGGCAATTCTTGCGCCAGCGCCGTTCCCGCGCCTCGCCGCGCCACCCGATACTCCCTTTCAACCAGTCATGTTACTGTCACGCCAGTTTCATCGATTGTCACATTACCGTCATGAGGAGCCCCTAACCTTCGCGGTGCCGTAGTCATCCGCTCACACACTGGAGGTCTCATGAAATTGATGCAAACCGCGATTGCCGGCCTGGCTGGCGCGCTTTTCGCCGTCGCCGCCCACGCTGCCGACATCACGGGCGCAGGTAGCACGTTCGCGATGCCGATCTATACGAAATGGGCTGCGGACTATCAGCAGTCCGGCGGTTCGAAGGTCAACTACCAGGGCATCGGCTCGTCGGGCGGCCTGAAGCAGATCGTCGCGAAGACGGTCGATTTTGCCGGTTCGGACGCACCGCTGAAGGACGAAGAGCTCGCGAAGGAAGGCCTGTTCCAGTTCCCGACGGTGGTCGGCGGCGTGGTGCCGGTCGTCAACGTGCCGGGCGTGAAGGCCGGCGAACTGACGCTGTCGGGCCCGGTGCTCGGCGACATCTACCTCGGCAAGATCAAGAAGTGGAACGACCCGGCGATCGTCGCGCTGAACCCGAAGGTCAAGCTGCCGGATACGGACATCGCCGTGGTCCGCCGCGCTGACGGTTCGGGTACGAGCTTCATCTGGACGAACTACCTGTCGAAGGTCAACGACGAGTGGAAGTCGAAGATCGGCGAAGGCACGACGGTCAACTGGCCGACGGGCACGGGCGGCAAGGGCAACGACGGCGTCGCGGCCTTCGTGCAGCGCCTGCCGGGCGCGATCGGCTACGTCGAGTGGGCGTACGCGAAGAAGAACAACATGACCTACACGGCCCTGAAGAATTCGACGGGCACGGTGGTCGAGCCGAAGACGGAAACGTTCAAGGCCGCAGCAGCAGGCGCGAACTGGTCGAAGTCGTTCTACCAGATCCTGACGAACCAGCCGGGCAAGGAAGCGTGGCCGGTCGTCGGCGCGACGTTCGTGCTGCTGCACGCGAAGCAGGACAAGCCGGAGCAGGGCGCGGAAACGCTGAAGTTCTTCAGCTGGGCGTTCAAGAACGGCGAGAAGGCTGCCGACAGCCTCGACTACATCTCGCTGCCGGCGTCGGTCGAGACGGAAATCCGCAAGCAGTGGAAGACGAAGGTGACGGACGCTTCGGGCAAGCCGGTCGCCGCCGAGTAAGCCATCCAGCGGTTCGCTGCCCGGCCGTGCCGGTCGGGCAGTGTGTGCGGTAAAGCCGGGCGTTACGGCGCCCGGCGATCAAAAGCAGGCACCCATGTCTGATATTTCATACACGTCCTCCCGATCGCCCGACAGTGCACAGCGCGCGCCGAGCCGTCTCGGGGATGTCCTGTTCGGCGGCCTTGCGCGGCTCGCCGCGATCGTGACCCTGCTGTTGCTGGGCGGGATCATCGTTTCCCTGATCTTTGCGTCGATGCCGACCATCCAGAAGTTCGGCCTCGGCTTTCTGTGGCAATCCGAGTGGGATCCCAACTCGGACATCTACGGCGCACTCGTGCCGATCTACGGCACCATCGTGACGTCGATCATTGCGCTCGTCATTGCAGTGCCGGTCAGTTTCGGCATCGCGTTGTTCCTCACCGAGCTCGCACCCGTGTGGCTGCGCCGTCCGCTCGGCATCGCGATCGAGCTGCTCGCCGCGATTCCGTCGATCGTGTACGGCATGTGGGGGCTGCTCGTGTTCGCACCGATCTTCGCCGAATACTTCCAGAAACCGATCGGCCGCCTGTTCAAGGACGTGTGGGTGCTCGGCCCGCTGACGTCCGGCGCGCCGATCGGCATCGGCATCCTCGCGGCCGGCGTGATCCTCGCGATCATGATCATCCCGTACATCGCATCGGTGATGCGCGACGTGTTCGAGGTCACGCCGGTGCTGCTGAAGGAATCGGCATACGGAATCGGTTGCACGACCTGGGAAGTGATGTGGAAGGTGGTGCTGCCCTATACGAAGACCGGTGTGATCGGCGGCGTGATGCTCGGCCTCGGCCGCGCACTCGGCGAAACGATGGCCGTGACCTTCGTGATCGGCAACACCAACCTGCTCGACAGCGTGTCGCTGTTCGCGCCGGGCAACAGCATCACGTCGGCGCTCGCGAACGAATTCGCGGAAGCGCAGCCGGGCCTGCATACGTCGGCGCTGATGGAACTGGGCCTGATCCTGTTCGTGATCACGTTCATCGTGCTGTCCATCTCCAAACTGCTGCTGCTTCGTCTCGAGAAGGGAGAGGGCAAGAAATGAGCGAGCCCATCATGAATTTCCCGGGGCCGGACGGCGCCGCGCTCGACGCGATGCGCAACCGCCTGCAGCGCAAGCGCAAGGCCGTCAACGCGATCGCGCTCGCCGCGTCGCTCGGCGCGATGGCCTTCGGCCTGGTGTGGCTCGTGTGGATTCTCTACACGACGGTGCACCTCGGCGTCGGCGGCCTGTCGCTGCAACTGTTCACCGAATCGACGCCGGCACCGAACACGGAAGGCGGCGGTCTCGCGAACGCGATCGTCGGCAGCCTCCTGCTCTGCGGCTTCGGCACGCTGGTCGGCACGCCGATCGGCATCCTCGCGGGCGTCTATCTCGCCGAATATGGCCAGAAGAACCTGCTGGCGAGCACGATCCGCTTCATCAACGACATCCTGCTCTCGGCGCCGTCGATCGTCATCGGCCTGTTCGTGTACGCGATCGTCGTCGCGAAGTCGGGGCGCTTCTCGGGCTGGGCCGGCGTGATCGCGCTCGCGCTGCTGCAGATCCCGATCGTGATCCGCACGACCGAGAACATGCTGAAGCTCGTGCCGAATGCGCTGCGCGAAGCGGCCGTCGCGCTCGGCACGCCGAAGTGGCGCATGGTGCTGAAGATCACGCTGCGCGCGTCGGTCGGCGGGATCGTGACGGGCGTGCTGCTCGCGGTCGCGCGGATCGCCGGCGAAACGGCGCCGCTGCTGTTCACCGCACTGTCGAACCAGTTCTTCTCGTGGGACATGAGCCAGCCGATGGCGAACCTGCCGGTCACGATCTACAAGTTCGCGATGAGCCCGTTCGCGGAATGGCAGTCGCTCGCATGGGCGGGCGTGTTCCTGATTACGCTCGGGGTGCTCGGACTGAACGTCCTGGCGCGCTCGATCTTCTCGAAAAAGTAACGGCGGAGCAATCCGATGAATATGGCAGAAAGCCACCTGAATCCCGTCGAGCGCAACGCTGCGCCCACCGGCACGCAAGATGCGGCGAACGGCCGTCCGCTCGCGCCGCTGAACGCGAAGATCGAGGTCAACAACCTCAACTTCTTCTACAACAAGTTCCACGCGCTGAAGAACATCAACCTGCGCATTCCCGAAGGGAAGGTGACGGCGTTCATCGGCCCGTCGGGCTGCGGCAAGTCGACGCTCTTGCGCACGTTCAACAAGATGTTCGCGCTCTATCCGGAGCAGCGCGCCGAAGGCGAAATCCTGATGGACGGCGAGAACCTGCTGACGACGAAGCGCGACATCTCGCTGCTGCGCGCGCGGATCGGCATGGTGTTCCAGAAGCCGACCCCGTTCCCGATGTCGATCTACGACAACATCGCGTTCGGCGTGAAGATGTTCGAAAAGCTCACGCGTTCGGAAATGGACGACCGCGTCGAGTGGGCGCTCACGAAGGCCGCGCTGTGGAACGAAGTGAAGGACAAGCTGAGCCAGAGCGGCTACGGGCTGTCGGGCGGCCAGCAGCAGCGTCTGTGCATCGCGCGCGGCATTGCGATCCGTCCGGAAGTGTTGCTGCTCGACGAACCGTGCTCGGCGCTCGACCCGATCTCGACGGGCCGCATCGAAGAGCTGATCGCGGAGCTGAAGAGCGACTACACGGTCGTGATCGTCACGCACAACATGCAGCAGGCCGCACGCTGCTCGGATTACACGGCCTACATGTACCTGGGCGAGCTGATCGAGTTCGGCGAGACCGAAAAGATCTTCATCAAGCCGGTGCGCAAGGAAACGGAAGACTACATCACCGGCCGCTTCGGTTGATGACGGAGAACAACAGTCATGTCGGATAAACATCTGTCGAGCCAGTTCGATGCGGACCTGAATGCCGTGTCGTCGAAAGTGCTGGAAATGGGCGGCCTCGTGGAGTCGCAGATCGTCGGCGCGATGCACGCGCTGAACGAATTCGATCGCGGTGCGGCCGAGAAGGTGATCGCGGCCGAGGAAACGCTGAACGCGATGGAAGTGGACATCGACCAGGAGTGCGGCAACATCATCGCGCGGAGGCAGCCCGCAGCGCGCGACCTGCGTCTTTTGATGTCGATTTCGAAAACGATTACGAACCTCGAACGCGCCGGCGACGAGGCCGAGAAGATCGCGAAGCGCGTGCGCCGCCTGGTCGACGAGCCGGCCGCGCGCGCGGTCAACATCGCCGAGATCAAGGTGTCGGGCGAGATGGCCGTGACGATCCTGCGCCGCGCGCTCGACGCGTTCGCGCGTCTCGATACGGTGGCCGCCGCGCAGATCGTCAAGGACGACAAGGAGATCGACATGGAGTTTCGCGCGTTCGTGCGCAAGCTCGTGTCGTACATGCAGGAAGATCCGCGCACGATCTCGGTCGGCCTCGATTACCTGTTCATCGCGAAAGCGATCGAACGGATCGGCGACCACGCGAAGAACATCGCCGAATTCATCATCTACATCGTGAAGGGCACCGACGTGCGGCACCAGCCGCGCGACACGCTCGATCGCGAAGCCAACAGTTAATCGACTCCGTATAGGAAGAACAGAGGTGCCGATGCCCAGCAACATTCTCGTCGTTGAAGATGAGCCCGCGATTTCCGAACTGATCTCGGTGAATCTCCAGCACGCCGGTCACTGCCCGATCCGTGCGTACAACGCCGAACAGGCGCAGAACCTGATCAGCGACGTGCTGCCCGATCTCGTGCTGCTCGACTGGATGCTGCCGGGCAAGTCCGGTATCGCGTTCGCGCGCGACTTGCGCAACAACGAACGGACCAAGCACATCCCGATCATCATGCTCACCGCCCGCGGCGACGAGCAGGACAAGGTGCTCGGCCTCGAGATCGGCGCGGACGACTACGTGACGAAGCCGTTCTCGCCGAAGGAACTGATGGCGCGCATCAAGGCCGTGCTGCGCCGCCGCGCGCCGCAGCTGACCGAGGACGTCGTGTCGATCAATGGGCTGCGCCTCGATCCGGCCACGCATCGCGTCGCCGCACACGGCGACGGCAGCGAGATCAAGCTCGATCTCGGCCCGACCGAGTTCCGCCTGCTGCATTTCTTCATGACGCATCCGGAGCGCGTGCACAGCCGCACGCAACTGCTCGATCAGGTGTGGGGCGACCATGTGTTCGTCGAGGAGCGTACCGTCGACGTGCACATCAAACGATTGCGCGCGGCCTTGAAACCGGCCGGCTGCGATGCGATGATCGAAACCGTGCGCGGCAGCGGCTACCGCCTCGCCAAGCACGCGTAACGTATTCGGGCATGCCGTGTGCCGCGGCATGCCGTTCATTCTTTCGGACGCTGAATCATGAACATCATCTGGGCGCGCTTTCTGGTGTCGCTCGTGCTGCTCGTGCTGATCGGCGTATTGGTCGGCGTCTTCGCCGGCCCGACCGCGGGTCTTGCGTTCGTGGTCGTGATGCTGGTCGCGCAGGGCTTTTTCAGCACTTTCCATACGCAACGTTTGTGGCGCCTGCTCGATGCGCCGGTCTACGGCGAAGTGCCGAGCGCGCCGGGCATCTGGGGCGAAATCTATTATCGGCTGCACAAGCTCGCGAAGCAGTGGCATGCGCAGGTGCGACAGGTCGAACAGCAGCACTCGCGCTTCATCCAGGCGATCCAGGCATCGCCGAACGGCGTCGCGATGCTCGACGACCACGACCAGATCGAGTGGTGCAACGCGATCGCCGAAGTCCATTTCGGGCTCGATGCGAAGCGCGACCTGCGCCAGCACATCACGAACCTGGTGCGCCATCCCGATTTCGTCCGCTACCTGAATGCGCAGCATTACGACGAGACGCTCGTGATGCGCGGCATGGGCGACTCGCGGCAGAACGTGCTGGCCGTGCAGGTGTTTCCGTACGGCGAGAACCGCAAGCTGCTGCTCACGCAGGACATCACCGAGCTCGAGCGCACCGACGCGATGCGGCGCGACTTCGTCGCGAACGTGTCGCACGAATTGAAGACGCCGCTCACCGTGCTGTCGGGCTTTCTCGAGACGATGCGCGAGCTGCCGCTGAACGAGGAGGATCGCGCGCGCTATCTCGACATGATGGAGCAGCAGGCATCGCGGATGCGGCACATCGTGACCGACCTGCTGGTGCTCGCGAAGCTGGAAGGCGAGAGCAAGCCGCCGGTCGATCACGCGATCGACATGCGTGCGGTGTTCGATCATCTGAAGGAGGATGCGCACACGCTGTCGAACGGGCATCACGACATCGCGTTCTCGATCGACGAGACGCTCGGCGTCACGGGCGCGCAGACGGAACTGTTCAGCGCGTTCGCGAATCTTGTCACGAACGCGATCCGCTATACGCCGGACGGCGGCAAGATCGTCGTGTCGTGGCGGCGCGAAGGCGCGCAGGGCGTGTTTTCCGTCACGGACAGCGGCTTCGGGATTCCGGCCGCGGACCTGCCGCGGCTCACCGAGCGCTTCTACCGCGTCGATCGCAGCCGTTCGCGCGATACGGGCGGCACGGGCCTCGGGCTCGCGATCGTCAAGCACGTGCTGCAGCGGCACGACGCGCATCTGTACGTGCAGAGCGAGGAAGGGCGCGGCAGTACGTTCACCGCACGGTTCCCGGGCTCGCGCATCATTGCGATCCGACCGGCCGCTTACGAGGCATGATCGCGTAGCGGCCGGCGTAAAAAAAGCAGCCCGCGGGCTGCTTTTTTTTGGCGAAGCGGCGCTCGACCCGCATCGCGCCGAGGGCTCACGAGCAGAATTTCGCGAGTAACCCGAGCTGCGCGTTGCGGATCGTCTTGCCGGTGCGACGGCGGCGATAGTGGCCGTCGCTGTGCATCTGCCATGCCGACTGATTGTCGCCGAGGCACACCGACAGCCCTTCGGCGATCACGCGCCGCTTGAGCTTGCGCTCGCGGATCGGGAACGCGACTTCGACGCGGCGGAACAGGTTGCGGTCCATCCAGTCGGCACTCGACAGATAGACGTCCTCGGCGCCGCCCGCGTGGAAATAGTAGATGCGGTGGTGTTCGAGGAAGCGGCCGACGATCGAGCGCACCGTGATGTTTTCCGACAGCCCCGGCACGCCGGGCTTCAGCGCGCAGACGCCGCGCACGATCAGGTCGACCTTGACGCCGGCCTGCGACGCTTCGTACAGCGCGGCGATCACCGACGGCTCCAGCAGCGCGTTCATTTTCGCGACGATGCGCGCGCGCTTGCCGGCCTGCGCATTGACGATCTCCGCGCGGATCGAATCGATGATGCGCGGATGCAGCGTGAACGGCGACTGCCACAGCTCGTGCAGCGTCAGTTCGCCGCCGATCCCGGTCAGTTGCTGGAATACGTGATGAACGTCCTCGCAGATCTTCTGGTCGGCCGTCATCAACCCGAAGTCGGTGTAGAGGCGCGCGGTGCGAGGATGGTAGTTGCCGGTGCCGAGATGCACGTAGCGGCGCAGCGACGCCTTGCCGGCCTGCACCACGCGTCGCACGATCAGCATCATCTTCGCGTGGCACTTGTGGCCGACCACGCCGTACACGACATGCGCCCCGACGGCTTCGAGCTGCGACGCCCAGTTGATGTTGGTTTCCTCGTCGAAGCGCGCGAGCAGCTCGACGACGACGGTCACTTCCTTGCCGTTGCGCGCGGCTTCCATCAGCGCGTCCATCAGCGGCGAGTCGGTGCCGGTGCGGTAGATCGTCTGCTTGATCGCGACGACGCTCGGGTCTCTCGCGGCCTGCTGCAGCAGTTCGAGCACCGGCTGGAAACTCTCGTACGGGTGGTGCAGCAGGATGTCGCCGGCGTCGATCGCGTCGAACATCGTCGGCGCGTTGGTGATGGCGGCAGGCGTCGATGCGGTAAACGGCGTGAACTTCAGGTCGGGTCGGTCGACGAGATCGGGAATCTGCATCAGGCGCACGAGGTTCACGGACCCGGCCACGCGATAGCAGTCCTTGTCGCCGAGTTCGCTTTCCTCGAGCAGGCGTCGCACGATGTGCAGCGGCGTGTCGGCCGACACTTCGAGGCGTACCGCGTTGCCGAGGTGGCGCGCGGGCAGTTCGCCCTGCAGCGCGACACGCAGGTTCGTGATTTCGTCTTCGTCGACGAACAGCTCGCTGTTGCGCGTGATGCGGAACTGGTTGCAGCTCTTCACGACGAGTTGCGGGAAGAGTTCGCCGACGAAGCGCTGCATGAACGAGCTCAACAGCACGAAGCCGTGCTCGAAACCCGACAGCGCATGCGGCATGCGCACTACGCGCGGCAGCGCGCGCGGCGCCTGCACGATGCCCATCACGGCCTGGCGACCGAACGCGTCGCGGCCTTCGAGCTCGACGACGAAGTTCAGGCTCTTGTTCAGCACGCGCGGGAACGGATGGGCGGGATCGAGGCCGATCGGCGTCAGCACGGGCAGCAGCTCGTCGAGGAAGTAGTGGCGCGCCCATTCGAGCTGCTCGTCGTTCCACGAGTCGCTCGCATGGAAGTAGATGCCTTCCTGTTCGAGCGCCGGCAGCACGGTTTCGTGCAGCATCGTGTACTGTCGATGAACGAGCCGCTGCGCGCGTTCGACGACGAGATCGTAAGCGTGCTGTAACGACATGCCGTCGGGCGTCAGCGCGCCGGGGTTGTCGCGGATTTGTTCCTGCAGGCCGGCCATCCGGACTTCGAAGAATTCGTCGAGGTTGCTGCTGGTGATGCAGATGAAGCGCAGGCGCTCGAGCAACGGCACTTGCGGATCGGCCGCCTGGGCCAGCACGCGCTCGTTGAAACCGAGGATGCCGAGTTCACGATTGAGAAGCGGGTAACGGACGGACATCGGCAGAGTAGGGGGGAATTCAGGCGATGAATCGAAAGGACGCTCGGAAACTCTCACGGTACGATGACGTGCTGATGACAACAATGGTTTTATATCGGGAAATTCTACGCCGTAACCGTTTCGTCGCATAAATGTTTCGGCTATATGGAATCGAGCCGTGTGCATGCCCGTGAAGCGTGGCAACGGCAAGCGTTCCACGCTTAAAATGTCGCCTTTGATTGATCGCCCGCGGTTGCCGGAACGGCTGCCGCGGAAGAACGCGCACGGAGCCCCCTTCTGATGGTTACAACTCCCCACTTGCTGGCTGCCGTGGATCTCGGCTCGAACAGCTTCCGGCTGATCGTCGGGCGCGTCGAGGAAACGCCGGCGGGCAGCCAGATCTATCCCGTCGACGCGCTGCGCGAGCCGGTCCGGCTGGCCGCCGGCCTGTCGAGCGACAAGATGCTCGATCGCGCGTCGCAGGAGCGTGGCTGGGAGGCGCTCAAGCGGTTCGGCGAGCGCCTGCGCGATTTCCATCCCGATCATGTGCGCGCGGTGGCGACCAACACGCTGCGCGTCGCGAAGAACGCCGCCGAATTCCTCGGCGAGGCCGAGGCGGCGCTCGGGTTCCCGATCGAAGTGATCGCGGGCCGCGAAGAGGCGCGCCTCATCTATGCGGGCGCCGCGCACTCGGTGCCGGCGAGCGCCGGCAAGCGGCTCGTCGTCGACATCGGCGGCGGCTCGACCGAATTCATCATCGGTTCGCACTACACGCCGATCGTGATGGAGAGCCTATATATCGGCTGCGTGAGCCATAGCCGCGCCTTCTTTCCGGCCGGCAACGTCGACGAATACACGATGCGGCAGGCCGAACTCGCGGCCAAGCGCGAGATCCAGATCATTTCGAGCGAATACAAGAAGGCTGGCTGGGACCAGGCGATCGGGTCGTCCGGCACCGCGCGCGCGCTCGCGGAACTCGTCGAGGCGAACGGCTTCAACGATCCGGGCATCACGCACGGCATTTCGCGCGGCGGCCTCGAGCGGCTCAAGCGTGCGCTGATCAAGGCGGAGAACGTCAACCGGCTGAAGCTGATCGCGCTGAAGCCCGACCGCGTGCCGGTGCTCGCGGGCGGTCTGGCGATCATGCTCGCGGTGTTCGAGGAACTGGGCGTCGACTACGTCGATACGACCGACGGCGCGCTGCGCCTCGGGGTGCTGTACGACCTGCTCGGCCGGACGCAGCACGAGGACATGCGTGCGGTGACCGTCGAGGGTTTCATGCGCCGCTACGGGGTCGATCGTGCGCAGGCCGAGCGGATCGGCGCGCTCGCGGGGCGTTTCTACGACGAGCTCGAGGAAGACGACGAGGAAGCGCGCGAGGAAGGGCGGATGTTCCTCGGCTGGGCGGCCGCGTTGCACGAGATCGGTCTGTCGATCTCGCACAGCGCGTATCACAAGCATTCGGCCTATATCGCGAGCAACGCGGACATGCCGGGTTTTTCGCGCACCGACCAGGCGCGACTTGCCGCGCTCGTGCTCGGCCATGCAGGCAAGCTCGGGAAATTGTCGCAGGCGCGCGAGGTCGAGTGGCCGCTGCTGTTCTGCTTGCGGCTCGCGGCGCTGCTGTGCCGGCGCCGGACCGACGCGGGGCTGCCCGACATTTCCGTTTCGCAGATGAAGAAGGGCGGCTATGAGGTGCGTCTGCCGAACGCCTGGGTCGAGCAGAACCCGTTGACCGACTACAGCCTCAGCCAGGAGGCGGCGGAGTGGGAGAAGGTCGGTATCCCGTATCGCGTGGTGTATACCGGCGCGTGACGGGGCGATAGCGGGCCGGAAGGCGCGTGGGCTCCGGGTGGAGCGATGCCGGCGGCGCGCACCCGTCAGGCGCGGCCGCCCCAGCGTGCCGGCGGTCCGCTCAGTCCGACGAGCAGACGATCGCGGTCAGGAACGGGAACGCCTGCTTGACGGTTGCGTCGCTGCCGGCCTTGCGCACGGCTTCCTCGACCGAGCTCTTGGTGCCGCGCACGACGACGCCGTAAGCCCAGTCGCCGATCGGCGTGCCGTCGCCAGGACGGAAGATCGGGTCATTCGCCTGGTAGCCGAGCACGACATAGACGCCGAAGCCGTAGGCCGTCAGCGGGCGGTTCGTGCGGAACGCATTGACCGAGTTGGATTCGACGTGCATCGGCTCCGACTGGATGTCGCCGGCGGCGAGCAGCGGCGCGACGAACTTGTGGCCGGTCGAATGGCAGTCGAGCGCGTCGTCGAGCGCTTTCGCCGACGCAGAGCCGGCGGTGGCGAGCACGAGCAGCGACGCGCAGAGGGCTGGCTTGAGAACGTTGTTTTTCATGCGCGGTTGCGGGTTGTTCATTCGTATTATCGCGTGTTCCAGCAAGTTTCGTGCGCGGGCTTGGCGGTGTATGCGCGGGCGCGTCGATGCGGTGGTTGATCCGTGCCCGGACCGCGCGCCGCGCGTGCCGAAAACGGGTGAGCATCCAAGATGCCGGCAAAAATCGCCCGTAAACGGAAAAAGGGATTACGGTGTTCAACCGTAATCCCTTGATTCCTTTGGTCGGAGCGAAAGGATTCGAACCTTCGACCCTCTGATCCCAAATCAGATGCGCTACCAGGCTGCGCTACGCTCCGACGAGCCAAAGATAATAACGTCGAATGACCGATTCGGTCAATCACGATATGCGGGTAAATGCCCCGACCGCGAACCGGCCGCGATTTGCGACAATTCTCGTGAGATCGGCCGCCCCGCGCGCCGAAGCAAGGAGAACATCATGATGAACCTGATCCTGTGGCGCCACGCCGAGGCCGAAGATTACGCGACGAGCGATCTCGCGCGCCAGTTGACCGTGCGCGGCCGCAAGGATGCGCAGGCAATGGCCAAATGGCTGCGCGGCCGTCTCGAGACGAATACCGTGATCCTCGCGAGCCCGGCGGCGCGCACCGTACAGACCGTCGAGGCACTGACCGACCAGTACCGTACCGTCGACGCGCTTGCCCCAGGCGGCGGCGTCGACGACGTGCTGGCAGCGGCCGGCTGGCCGGAAGGCATCGCCCCGACGGTCGTGATCGTCGGCCATCAGCCGACGCTCGGCAGCGTCGCCGCGCAATTGATCGCCGGCGGCGACGACAGCTGGAGCATCAAGAAGGGCGGAATCGTGTGGCTGGCGAGCCGCACGCGCGACGGCAGCCGGCAGGCCGTGTTGCGGGCGGTCCTGACGCCCGAACTGGTGTAAGGCCCGTCTGAATTGGTTTGAAGGGATTGATCATACCGTTTCGCGAGCTTTCTGCTAAAGTCAAATCGGCGACACGTCATTGAAAGGACACGGTCGTGCCACATAACGGTCACGGCCGATTACTACATTGGCGGGCATGTCGTCCTATTCCTTACGACCAGGAAAGCCTAATGCGAGAACTGCCGACGCCTACGCTCCCTTTTGCCTCGCTGCCCCTCGACACGTCGCGGCGTCACCTGCCGCGCGCCAGTGAAACCGTCACATCGGAGTATCGCCTGCGCGCCGCATGGGCGCGTACGGAAGACGAATTGCGCGAAGCCCAGCGCCTGCGCTACAGCGTGTTCGCCGAAGAGATGGGCGCGCAGGTCAGCGGCCCTTCCGGGCTCGACGTCGATCCGTTCGACGCGTATTGCGACCACCTCCTGGTCCGCGATCTCGACACGTTGAAAGTCGTCGGCACGTACCGCGTGCTGCCGCCGCACCAGGCGGCGCGTGTCGGCCGCCTGTACGCCGAAGGCGAATTCGACCTGTCGCGGCTCACGCACCTGCGCGGCAAGATGGTCGAGGTCGGCCGCTCGTGCGTGCACAGCGACTACCGCAGCGGCGCCGTCATCATGGCGCTGTGGGGCGGCCTCGGCGCGTACATGATGCAGAACGGCTACGAAACGATGCTCGGCTGCGCGAGCGTGTCGATGGCCGATGGCGGTCACTATGCGGCGAACCTGTACCAGTCGCTGTCGGCAGGCTCGCTGACGGCGCCCGAGTATCGCGCGTTCCCGCACACGGCGCTGCCGGTCGACGAACTGCAGACGGGCACCGTGGTCGCGCCGCCGCCGCTGATCAAGGGTTACCTGCGTCTCGGTGCGAAGATTTGCGGCGCACCGGCCTGGGATCCCGACTTCAACTGCGCGGATTTCCTGACGCTGTTCCGCCTGTCGGACATCAACGCGCGCTACGCCCGCCACTTCCTGGGCTGAGCGGGTCGAATCGCGTCGCACCTTCCGAGGTGCGGCGCGCGCAAGCGAACGCCGTCGCGTGGCCTGTGCCGCGCGACGGCGTTCGTGTATGCGGTTAACGTGTGCGTACCTGGCCCCTGATAATTTCAGCGATACGCAGCGATCACCGTGCCGCGGGGCGGCACGTTCGCGGCGGCCCGGAGGAGGGCCGTACGGCAGCGGCGCGCGCTCAGTGCTTGCGCCGCCAGTCGAGCAGGTGGTGTTCCGCCATCCAGTGGTGGATCATCCCTTCGCCTTCGTGGCTGCGCTTGTATTCGCGCGACTCGAAGTACGACAGCGCGACCAGTACCATCACACCGATGAACAGACCGATCAGGCCCGCAATTTCCTCAGACGACATGGCAGCCTCCTTTCAACGGCACAGCGCCATGCGTACATAGTAGGACATGGACGGCGCAACCCCGAAACCGGATTTCCGCTAGACTCGGCGCGGTCCCGGCGTGCGATGGGCGCGCCGTTTTCTGGAGCCCTACCTGATGAGCCGTATCATGCTGGCCGTGCTGGTCGCATCCCTTCTTGCCGCCTGCAGCAGCGATCCCCGCCAGGCGCGCCGCGGTCACCCGCCCGAGGATCCGGCTGACTATCGCGGCGTGCCGACCGACATGACGCCGCCGTCGATGCTCGACGCGCCGTCGCCGAAACCCGTGCAGTAACGGTCGCTCGGCCCCGCTGTCACGCGCGGGCCGCGGATGCGGCTTGCGGGTCCGCGCCAATGCGCTGCAACAGCGCCGGCAGGTAGCGCGCGAGCGTCGCGCCGCGCGCCGCCATGAACAGCAGTAGCGAGAACCAGAGACCGTGATTGCCGAACGTGTCGACGGCGGCGAGCGTGGCCGCGATGAAGATCGACAACGACACGACCATCGCGCGCATCAGCGACTGCGTCTGTGTCGCGCCGATGAACACGCCGTCGAGAAGGAAGCCCCAGACCGACACGATCGGCGAAATCGCGGCCCACGGCAGGTAGCGCAGCGCGACGGCGCGGATCTCGGCCTGATCGGTCAGACGCGCGACGATCCAGCCGCCCGCGGCCCAGTAAACGAGCGCGAACAGCAGCGCACCGAGCGCCGACCAGAGCAGCGTGACGCGCACGGCTTGCCGGAATGCGTGGCGATCGCGCGCGCCGGCCGCCGCGCCGACGAGCGCCTCGGCCGCATGCGCGAAGCCGTCGAGGCCGTACGCCATGAAGGTCTGAAAATTCAGCAGCAGCGCATTCGCGGCGAGTGTCGCGTCGCCTTGTTTTGCGCCGAGATGCGCGAACCACCCGAATGCGCCGAGCAGGCACAGGGTGCGCAGGAAGATGTCGCGATTGAGCACGATCAGCCGCTTGAGCGCGACCCGATCGGCAAGCGCGCGTACCGCGAGCGGTGCAAGGCCGCGCGGCCGCAGCCGCCACAGCATCCACGCGCCGAGCGCGAAGCCGCACGCGTCCGCGGTGGCGGTCGCGGCGCCGATGCCGGCGATGCCCCAACCGAAACCGTACACGTAGAGCAGCACGGCGCCGATGTTCACCGCATTGATGAACACCTGTGCGACGAGTGCGAGCCGAACGCGCTGCACGCCGAGCAGGTAACCGAGCACCACGTAGTTCGCGAGCGCGAACGGCGCGCTCCAGATCCGTGCGTGGCTGTATGCGAGCGCCGTCGTGTGGACGGCGTCGCTGCCGCCGAGCGCGGACAGCGCGAACGACAGCAGCGGCGCCTGCAGCGCGAGCACCGCGGCGCCGAGCGCGAACGCGACGATCAGCGCGCGCAGCAGATTCAGGCGGATCCCGGCGGCGTTGCCGGCGCCATGCGCCTGCGCGACGAGGCCGGTGGTTCCCATCCGAAGGAAGCCGAAGCCCCAGAACACGAAATTGAAGAACAGCCCGCCGAGCGCGACGCCGCCGAGATATTGCGCCCCGTCGAGGTGGCCGGCGACGGCCGTGTCGACGGCGCCGAGGATCGGCTGGGTCAGGTTCGCGACGACGATCGGGAACGCGAGCGCGAGGACGTGCCGATGCGTGACGGCGGCCGCAGCGCCGCCGGCCCCGTGAGGTAAGGCGGATTCGGACATGGCGGACGCGTCAGGCGCGTTCCTGTACGCAGACCCACGGCGAGACGACGACCGCCCACAGTTCCGGATTGCGCGCCGCGTAGTCGGCTGCGGTCTCGGCCGGCATGCGCGCGACGAGGCCGGACGACAGCCAGCGCGTGACCTGTTCGGTATCGTCGCTGGCGACCGCTTCCGCGACGCTGACGAGATCGAGGTCGCGCGCAACCGACAGCAGCTTGCCCTGCGCGAAGAAGCGCTCGAGATCGCACCAGTCGATCTTGGCGGTCTCGCCGAGGAGTTTGGCGTAGAGCGGGCTGTGCGGCGCGCCCGTGGCGGAGTGTTGATCAGAGGACATCGGTTTCTTGGAAAAACTGCGTGGCGCCACTATAAACCATCCGGCCGGGCGGGCCGAGCGAGCGGGCCGCTCACGCGTCGCGCAGCGCGCGGCGCACGATCTTGCCGGTGGCGGTCATCGGCAGGCTGTCGACGAACGCGATCGCGCGCGGATACTCGTGCGCGGCGAGTCGCTTGCGCACGTGTTCCTGCAGCGCGCTCACGAGCGCAGCGTCGCCGGCGTGGCCGGGGTTCAGCACGACGAACGCCTTGACGATTTCGGTGCGCGTCGCGTCGGGCACGCCGACGACGGCCGCCATTCGCACCGCCGGATGCGTGAGCAGGCAATCCTCGATCGGGCCCGGGCCGATCCGGTAACCGGCGCTCGTGATTACGTCGTCGTCGCGGCCGACGAAGCGCACGAAACCGTCGGCATCGATCGTGCCCGTATCGCCGGTGAGCAGGTAGTCGCCCGCGAACTTGTCGCGCGTCGCGCCGGGGTTGCGCCAGTATTCGAGAAACATCACCGGATCGGGGCGGCGCACCGCGATGCGGCCTTCGACGCCGGGCGGCAGCGGCGCGCCCTCAGCGTCGACGATCGCGACCGCATGGCCGGGCACCGCCTTGCCGATCGCGCCGGGCTGCGCATCGAACAGCGCCGCGCACGACGACAGCACCATGTTGCACTCGGTCTGCCCGTAGAACTCGTTGATCGTCACGCCGAGCGCGTCGCGGCCCCACGCCGTCAATTCGGTGCCGAGCGATTCGCCGCCGCTTGCGACCGATTTCAGCGACAACGCGTAGCGTTCGCGCGGCGCCGCGACGGCGCGCATCAGCTTCAGCGCGGTGGGCGGCAGAAACGCGTGGGTGACGCCGTGCCGCGCCATCAGCGCGAACGCCGCGTCGCCGTCGAATTTCTCGAAGCGGCGCGCGAGTACCGGCACGCCGTGATGCCATGACGGCAGCAGCACGTCGAGCAGCCCGCCGATCCATGCCCAGTCGGCGGGCGTCCAGAACAGGCGTGCGTCGCGCGGGAAGCACTGCTGCGACATCTCGACGCCCGGCAGGTGGCCGAGCAGCACGCGATGCGCGTGTAGCGCGCCTTTCGGCTTGCCCGTCGTGCCGGACGTATAGATGATCACGGCCGGATCGTCGGCGGCCGTATCGGCCGGCACGAAGTCCGGCGATTCGGCGGCGAGCGCCGCGTCATAGCGAAGCACGCCCGGCGCATCGGGCGCATCGTCGCCGATGCAGTAGACGGTTTGCAGTGCCGGCAGCCGTGCGCGCAGCGGTGCGATCTTCGCGTAGCCGGCCGCGTCGGTGACGAGCGTGGCGGCTTCGCTGTTCGCGAGCCGGTACTCGAGCGCATCGACGCCGAACAGCGTGAAGAGCGGCACGGCGATCGCGCCGAACTTGTACGCGGCGAGATGGGCGATCGCCGTTTCGGGGCCCTGCGCGAGAAAGATGCCGATCCGGTCGCCGCGCCGCAGGCCGGCGCGCGCAAAACTGTTCGCGAGCCGGTTAGAAGCATTCTTCAGGTCGTCGAACGTGATGCGGGAGACGTCGCCTTGCGCCGTTTCGTGGATCAGCGCGAGGCGTCCGCTGCCGTCGGCCCATTTGTCGCACACGTCCACGCCGATGTTGTAATGCGTCGGAATGTCCCAGTGGAAGCGGGAGAGGAGGTGGTCGTAGCGGTCGGCGGCGGGCAGCATCGCATGGTCTCCCGGATGTCGGCGTGGCGTCGGGTGAACGGCTTACATCAGGATTTCACGCAGACGAATTCACAATGGTGTTCGCTGATAGGGAATGTTCTGACTCGTCCAACAGTTACGGCTCAGTGCACGATTCCACAATGACGCATAAGATCAAGACAAAACAGTGGTGTGACCATGGATTTGCTTCTGATAGCTGCGGGGTTCAGCCTGATCGGAATCGGTGTGCTGGTGGCGTTTGCTCGTCATGTCGATCCGTTGTCCGGCCGTTTCACCGGACGTCTGCGCAAGCGCTGACTCGATTTTTTCCGTTTTCGCCGTGACGGCACGCGATGCGCGCCGGCGTCGCGTGTCGTCCATCGCGCGCTCAGCGCGCCGGCAGGTAGCGTGACGGATCGATCGAGCGGCCGCCATAGCGCAGCTCGAAATGCAGCGCGACGCGATCGCTGTCGCTGTTGCCCATCTCGGCAATCGATTGCCCTTGCGTGACCGACTGGCCTTCCTTCACCAGCAACGCGCGGTTGTGCGCGTAGGCCGTCAGGTAATCGGCGTTGTGCTTCAGGATGATCAGGTTGCCGTAGCCGCGCAACCCGTTACCGGCATAGACCACGACACCCGGTGCGGCCGCGACCACGGGCGTGCCCGGCGAATTCGCGATGTCGATGCCCTTCGATTTCGAACCGTCGAACGTGCGCACCACGTTGCCGGCCGCCGGCCAGATCAGCGCAATGCTCGTGGCCGGTTTCACGGCCGATTCGACTGGCGCGGAAGGGGCCGGCCGCGCGCGGCCCGCGCTGCCGGTGCCGGTGGTCGATGGCGTCGATGCGGTGGCCGTGCCGGGCGGCGGTGCGACGCGCAGCACCTGGCCGACTTCGATCGCATCGGGGTTCGTCATCTGGTTCCAGCGCACGATGCTCTGTACCGACGTGCGGTTTTCACGCGCGATCTTGTAGAGCGTGTCGCCACGCTCGACGCGATAGAACCCGGGGCCGACGGGCGCGGAGCCGCACGCGACGAGCAGGGCGGCGCAGGCGGCTGCGAAGAGTCGCTTCGTTGTTGTTCCGAACATTGAACCTCGCAAAACCCTGCCGCGCGTGACGCGGCAGGCAACACAAAACGTCCGATTTTAACGGGTTCGACCCGCGCACCGCAGTTTCGGTCGCAGGCGGGCCGCCGCGCCCCGGTTCGATGCGTGCCGAATCAGCCGGCGAGCGGGGCGACGCGGATCCGCAGCGTGGCCGTTTCGGTCGCGCCCGGTGCGAGCATGCGCAGCCCGAGGCCGTTGTGGATCGCATCGGGCAGGCCGAGCCACGGCTCGACGCAATAGAAGTCCGAATCCGGCTTTTCGGTCCAAGTCGTGACCGCATACCATGGGATCGAGCCCGGCACGTCCAGCGCGATCTCGATCGTGCGACGGCGGCCCGGCATCACGATGCGCACCGGCGCGGACGGCTCGCCGTCGAGACAGTGGAAACGATCGAGGATGTCCGGATTGTCGAGGCGGTAACGGGCTTCGCCTGGTTCGAGCGGGCTGATCGAGCCGTCCGCGCGCTGTTGGCAACGGCGGGTCGGCGGTAGCTCGAGGAGGGTGTCGGCCCGCTCGTCGTGCGGCAGCGCGAAGTAGAAATGGTGGCCGGCGTAATAGGGTAGTGGCGTGTCGCCGCGATTGGCGGTCGTCAGCGCGACTTCCAGCGTATGCGCGTCGGCCAGCCGGTAGGTCGTTTCGAACCGGAAATCGAACGGGTAGCTCGCGTGCAGCGCGTCGTTTGCGTCGAGCGTCATCGTCAGCGCGGCGCCGTCGGCCGACGGGTGCGCGTCGAACGGCAGGTCGCGCGCAAAACCGTGCATCGGCAGATCGCGAACCACGCCGGCGGCGTCGCGCCAGCGACCGATTTCACCGTCGACGCGGTGGCGGCCGAGGAACGGAAACAGCAGCGGATTGCCGCCGCGCACGCGGGCGAGGTTGTTCCAATCGGCGGTTTCCGGCCAGAAGATCACCGGTTCGCCATCGACGTGCCAGGACAGCAGACGGCCGCCGAATTGCGGAGCGACCCGGGCGAGCGACGGGCCGGCGTGAAGTTCGTGAATGTCGTGTTGCTGGAAGGTGGGCATGGCGAATCGGGTTGGAAGTGACTGGAGCAACGTGCGTTCCATTATCGGGCCGCGGGCGGTCGGGGAAAACCCTTCTCGGGAAATTGCGAGTTTTTAACGCTGTCGACGGTCTGGATAATGCCTCTAAACCGGTGATGTTGCCGGGTCATGACACTTCGCGGAGGGGGCCATGGATCTGGCAATGGCAATGGGAATCGCACTGTTCGGCATGTTTACTGGCAGCACGGTATTATTTTTCTATCAGCTCGGCCGCTGACGGCAATTTCTGCCGAAGCCTACAAGCCCGCCATGCAAATGGCGGGCTTTTTGCTTTCTGAGCGCTTACAAATTGCAAGCGTTTGTGTGCATTGCCGCAATATCCTGCCAAATGCCTTGGCGCAGTAATCCTGCCTCGGCATAATCGGGGCGCGTTTTTCAGGACGCGCATCGCGTCGTCCGCCTTCCTTCCCGCTTAATCTTCACTAAAAGGACCGACGCGTGAGCCTCTGGTTTCTGGTATTCCTGAGCGTCCTGCAGGGCGTTACCGAACTCTTCCCCGTCAGCAGTCTTGGCCATACGCTGCTCGTGCCGGCGCTGTTCGGCATGCACATCGACAAGCACGCGCCGCAACTGCTGCCCTTTCTCGTCGCGCTCCACCTCGGCACCGCGCTGGCGCTGCTGTGGTACTTCCGCGCGCGCTGGATCGCGCTGATCGGCGGCTTCTTCGCGCAGCTCGGCGGCCGCAAGAACGACGACGGGCACCTGATGTGGGCGCTGATCATCGGCACGATTCCGACCGGCATCGTCGGGCTGCTGCTCGAGAAGCGCATCGAACGCGTGTTTCACGATCTGCGGATCGTCGCGATCGCGCTGATCGTCAATGGCGTGTTGCTGTGGCTCGGCGATCGTATTCAGCGCAGCCGCGCGCATCGGCCGCCCGAGAAGATGACGTTCAAGCAGGCGTTCTTCGTGGGCCTCGCGCAGATCGGCGCACTGATTCCGGGCTTCTCGCGCAGCGGGTTGACGATGATCGCCGGCAACGCGGCCGGGCTGACGGCGGAGAAGGCGGCGGAATTCTCGTTCCTGCTCGGCACGCCGATCATCTTCGCCGCGGGCGTGCTCGAATTGCCGAAGCTGTTCCATGCGCGCGATCAGCTCGCCGATGCGCTGCTCGGCGGCGTGCTGACGGCGATCGCCGCGTACCTGAGCGTGCGGTTCCTGATGCGCTATTTCGAAGGGCGCGGCCGGCTCGCGTCGTTCGGCGTGTATTGTGTGATCGCCGGCGTGTTCTGCCTCGGCTGGTTCATGCTGCATCCGCAGCCGGTTTGACGCCGCGGGCGCCGGTCTCGCGTGATCCGGCGCAATGATCGGGTATAATTTCGGGCTCGGCTTCGTGTCGGGCCCGTTTTGTTTCGGGGGTTTGAGTGGTTGTGGTTGCGGGCGGTGTTGCCGCTGCTCGTCGCTCAAAAGCCCGATGCTCCAATGCGGTCCGCGTCAGGCCGTGTCTTTTCTCCCTCGACCGCCCTTAGCTCAGTTGGATAGAGCAACGGCCTTCTAAGCCGTAGGTCACACGTTCGAATCGTGTAGGGCGGGCCAGTCAAATCAAGTGCTTGCGTGCCTGTTCGCCAGTCTTCATCTCGCCCAAAATTCTTTGTGTAACCGCTGTGTAACCAGATTGCGTCTACGTCAACCGAGGCAAATCTCATGCTGACGCCACTCGCGAGCGATGCAGGCGAGCCTGCGATTGCCTTTGTGGTAAGCGGGTGTCTCGGCTAGGTGTGCAATATGGCTCTTGCGATGAGCTGTCTGTAAACGGTTGGCTTGTGCCGAGGCAGAGGTCGAGTGCTATCAGAATCTGAGAAATCGACCCAACGTTAGTTTGAGGTTGCATTCGTTCATAACCGTGCGCGACGCCCGGTTAGAATCGCTGCGTCTACTCATGAGCACGGTACCGATTGAAAGATCGGCGTGACCATCTGAAACGCGTATGGCCATGGAACCCGAGGATCTTCTACCGCATTTTGAGCGTGAGTTGGGTCTGCTGCGCCGCTCGACGCGTGCGTTCGCCGAGCTTTACCCCAAAATCGCGGCTCGTCTTGCGATGTCCGGTGAGCACTCGGATGACCCACACGTCGAACGGCTGCTGCAATCGTTCGCGTTGATGTGCGCTCGGCACGACATCCGACTCGAAGATGAGGTGCCAGAGTTTACTCACGCGTTGATTGCCGCAATCCACGGACCGTTGCTGCGGCCGTTTCCGTCTTGTGCGATGGCCCAATTTCGCGTGGATCGAGACAGCAAGCAGACCGAGCCGCGAATAGTTCCACGCGGCACCCAATTGGTGGCGCCGAATAGCCGCCTGGTGTTCCGCACTGCCGCCGACGTCACGTTGGCGCCGTTGACCGTTTCCGCTGTACGTTACGCGACGTCGACCGTCGCGCCGATGCAAACGACACTGCCTTCCGACGCGACGGGGATTTTGTCTTTCACCCTTGAGCTCACGGCACCGTCAGCCCAGTTCTCCATCGCTCCCGATATGCTGCGGATACATTTGGCGGGGGAGAGGGAGGTGGTGGCTGCGCTCGCCGACGGCGTGCTGATGCACGCCACGCGTGCCTTCGTTGAACTGGACGGCAACGGGCGCTGGCGTCGTGTGGAAATGCCGCTGGCGGCCGCAGGTTTCGACGATGCCGACGCGCTGCTTCCGCCGCCTCGCGACAACGCGATTGCTCCGTTTCATCTGTTGATGGAGTACGGCGCGTTTCCCGCTCGATTTGACAACCTCGATCTGGATTTGGCGCGGTTGAAACGGTTGGCGGGCGGTGCGCGCCGGATCACGTTGCATTTGGCCCTTGCCGGCGTCCACCCCGACTCACGTCGCGCTCAACGGCTGAGCGCAGCGTCGGCCGACAATCTCCGGCTGTTTTGCACACCAGTCGTCAACTTGTTCTCGAGCAATGCGGAGCCAATCGAAACGAAGGCTGGACACGCATACTATGCGCTGAAACCGTTTTCGCTCAAGACTGCAGCTACGACCGAAGTCTGGTCAGTTGATCAGGTCCGTATAACGACCGCCCAGGGTGCCGCGCTTCTGCCGCCATTCGAATCCTTGCAGCACGCGCTTGGCGCAGCGCCAGGCCCGTATTGGGTTGTTTTGCGCGACGAAGCCCAGCGTGCGCCGAAGCCGCCTTCCGAGCCCGGCAAGACGGGACAGGAAGCGCTGCGCGGACAGGCAACTGGAGCGCGCGCAGACGGATTGCGTGGCTTGGAACTCGCGCTTGTGAACGCTCGCGGCGAGCCCGTCGATCCGGCTGCGCAACGCCAACTCGACATCGTGCTGTCTTGCACAAATGGCAACCTGGCGGACATGCGCGAGCGCCAGTTAGCCGTGCGCGATGGGGACTCTGGTGACGAGATCGAGATGTTGGCTCAGCCCAGTGCAAGTCCCGCGCCGATTCTTCGCCGCGGTGACCAGTGGGAACTGCTGTCGTGCCTGGTTCCGCAGGCAGCACGGCTGAACGCCGAAGGCCTCAATGAGTTCAAGCGCTTGTGCACCCGCTTCGGCATGTCCGCGCCCGACGCCGGCCGGAGATTCGACGCGCTCGTGTCGCTCTCGACTGAATGGGTGCGGCGCTGGATGCCAGGCAAGCCGGCTTCAGCGTTCGTCCAAGGATTGGAGGTCAGGCTCGTGATCGACGAGCAGCGTTTCGTCCAATTCAGTCTCGCCGGATTGGGGCGCGTGATGGATCGACTATTTTCCCCGTACGTTCCAGTCACCAGCTTCGTGCAAATCGTATTGGTCTCGGCAGAGACCGGTGCGGTACTGCGACGCGGTGAACCGTGCGATGGTTCCCAACCGCTAATTTGATTGGCGGGTGGAAAGGGTATCAGTAGGGAAATTGCAAAGGAATTTCAGGTATCTTTCGTTGGCAAACGTTTTGTCCTACAGTAGCGGGGCCTCAAGCTGGTGAGCCAATTGAGGACAGAACCTGAGACGAAAATAAAGGGAATTCAAATGAGTTTCGCCCCGAATGGCGGTATTCCGGCCAGTTCCGGCGGGAATCTGTTGGGCTCGCTGAGCGCGCTTGGCGGCCTTGCCGGGCCGGTCGCATCCACGGTGGCAGGCCAGATTGGCCCGCTCGCCGGCGTCGCGAGTCATATCGACACCGTGCAACGTGCGGTTCAGCTTGCGCAGACCGGTTTTTCGCTGATGAACAAAACGCCGGCAGCGATTGCGGACGCGCTCAACAATGCGACTGGCGGCATTGCTCGACTGACTCAGCTAAATCGATACGTGACCATTGACTCGCCGCTCGGTCCGGACGTACTGCTGGTCAGCACGGCGGTCATTGATGAACACGTCAATCGATTGCCGGAAATCCACCTCGATTTGCTGTCGCACCAACATGATCTGGTGCCCGATCAGCTGATCGGGCAACCGATCAAGATTCGATTCGACCAAAGCGCCCGGCAATCCACGCTCGAGCGCATCGTCTCGTCAGGTGGGGCCGACAGCATTCGCTACTTCGACGGATACGTCACATCGTTCGACCGGGCGGGCAACCCGGGCAAGGTGACGCAATATCAAATGACGGTGGCGCCGTGGTTCTGGTTTCTGACGCGTTCGACGGACTGCCGGATTTTCCAGAACAAGACCGCTCAGGACATCCTCACCGAGATTTTCCAGGATCACGGGTTCACCGATTTCGAGTTCGACATCCGGACCGCGCAGAAGCCGCTCGAATACATCGTGATGTACCAAGAGTCCTATTACAACTTCTGTGCGCGTCTGATGGAGCAGGAAGGCCTGATTTGGACGCACCGCTACGAGAAGGAAAAGCACTTCCTCGTCATCGGCGATACGAATTTCGTTTTTCGCCCGATCGACGGGCTGGCCAACTTGCCTTATGCCGCCAGCGCGGCGAGTGAAGACAACGGTATCGACCAGTTGCATGAAGGCCGGCGTTTCGGTGTCGGCAAGATCGCTTTTCGCGACTTCAATCACCAGAACCCCTCGTCGCCGCTGATGCTGGCGCAGGCCGAGCCGGAGAATCTCCGCCATGCGGGTCTCGAGACGACGGAGCGGTTCGAACACCAGTCGTTGTTCGACCACGGCGATGACGGCGACCGTTACGCCCGCATCGCGATGCAGGCCGAAGAGGCGAGTGCACATCGCTATACGGGTAGCGGCTACGCGTGGCGGATGACTACTGCGGGCAGCGTGACGGTGACGAACCATCCGGTCATGGCCAACAATCAGGAATACGCCATCCTGCACGTTCGTCACGAGGCCGTGAACGACTACACGGAACACAACGCAAAACTTCCGTACCGCAACACATTTTCTCTGCTCCCGAAGAAGTTTCCGTATCGTTCGGCCAGGAATACCCCAAAGCCCGTCATTCACGGCACGCAGTCGGCTATTGTGGTCGGCCCAAAGGGCGAAGAAATTCACACGAACGGCAGTGCCGTGAAGGTGCACTTCCTGTGGGACCGTCGCGGCAAGTTGGACGGATCGGATTCGATGTGGATCCGTGTGTCCCAACCTTGGGCGGGCGACGGGTGGGGGGCGGCCGCCATCCCACGGATCAATCAGGAAGTCTTGGTCGCGTTTAATCAAGGGGACCCCGACAATCCGGTCATCGTGGGCCGCGTCTACAACGGCGAGCAGGGCAACCCTTATCACGGGGCTGCCGGGCAGACGATGGGGATCAAGAGCCAGACGCACAAGGGCACCGGCTCTAACGAACTGCGGTTCTCCGACGTGAACGGCGCGCAAGAGGTCTTTCTGCACGCGCAGAAGGACATGAACACGGTCATCAAGGATTCGGAGACGCATACGGTCGAAGCCGGCGGACGCACGGTGTCGCTGCTCAAGGGCAGCGAGACGAAGCAGATCGCGCAGGGTGGATTGAAGGAAACCATTGCGCTGACTCGCGACACGACGGCGAACGTGATCAATACCAAGGCCATCGCGAGCAAGGCCGGGCCCGGAATGCAAAGCCATCAGGCGAGCGACGGCATCGAGCATCGTGTTGGCGATGGCGTCGTGACGATGACGCCGGACAGCATCAAGCTGACCTTCGGTCCGTCAACGATCGTCATCAACGCGAACGGCATCTATCTCGACGGGCCGGTCATCCATCTGAATCGCGGCAGTGCGCAGTCCGCGGAACAGGCGCTCGCGCTCGAGTGGGCGGCGGAGCAGGCGACGATCGCGAAGGGGCTGGCGAGCCCCGATCCGGCGACGCGCGCGGCGGCGGCCAAGCTGGCGAGTTCGCTGAAGGCGCAGCAACTCGCGAAACTCGCGGATCACGTGTATCACCCGAACGATCCGCCGCCAACCGGGTGGAAGATGGCGACCAACGATCCGGAAGCGTTGAAGGCTTTCGGGCTCAAGCCGAGCGACTTCGAGAAAAGCGGTAGTAACTTCGGATCGCAGATGTACATCCCGGATCCGAATGTCTTCGGCGACAGCATGAAGCCGACGGTCGCGTTCAAGGGGACACAGCAGCTCTTCGGCGAAGACATGAGCAACAATATGGCGCAGGGGCTCGGCGCCGATGCGCCGTATTACCGCAATGCGGTCACGATCGGCAAGAACATCGAGACCACGGGCGCGTCGGCCGGCGTCGATTTCACCGGGCATTCGCTCGGCGGTGGCCTGGCGTCCGCTGCAGCCGAGGCCAGCGGCGGTTCGGCTGTGACCTTCAATGCGGCTGGCCTCAATCCGGAGACCGTCGCGCAATACGGCGGGACCGCCCAGCCGGCCAACATCACGGCCTACCGCGTCGACGGCGATATCCTGACCGGCCTGCAGGAAGGCCGGCTCGGGCCGATCAGCGACGGTACGGCGGCGCTGATGCCCAAGGCGGTTGGCAGCCCCGTCACGCTCGACGGTGAGAGTGTGACCACGGTCGGCCGTCACCTGATGGGTGACGTGACGAACGGGATCAACCAGCAGGTCGCGAAAGATCAACTCGACCTGGTCTCCCAACTGAATTCATCTCACTGATGCGATATAAAAAAGCGATAACCGCCGGCGCGATTGCTGCACTCGTTGGAGTGTCCTCGCCGCTCTGGTGGCCCACTCAAGCCCAAGGGACGAACATGACTGGCTTCAAGCGATACGCACCTGAAGATTTCTTTTCGGGGCAGCAACTCACGTTGGCGCAGGCCATTCATGACGGCGATCTCAGCCGCGTCCAGCAGCTCGCGCCGAAGACAGATCTGAATGCGCCGGGCGCGAAGAATACGACGCTGCTGTCGTATGCCGTGCAGGAAATCGTTCCGGTCAAGAATGACGCGTCCAATCCGCGCTACCAGATCATCTCGGTGCTCGTGAAGAACGGCGCGGACCCCAAGGCGCCGGTCGGTGCCAGCGGCGGATCGGTGGTCGACGTCGCATTGCGGGCCGATACGCCCAACCTTCTGCGCGTGTTGTTGAACAGCGGGCTCGATCCCAACTGGCAGTACAACGGCGACACACCGATGATCTTCGCGGTTGCAGAGAACCGGCTGCTGCCTCAGCTGAAGCTGCTGATCGAGCACAAGGCGAACGTGAATGCCCGCGATTCGCTCGGAAAGACGGCACTCTTCGAGGCGACGATGATTCAGCAGTGGGATGTCGTCGACTACTTGCTCTCGCACGGCGCGGATCCGAAGATTGCCAGCCAGCTCGGCGTGTCGTACGGCTGGGTGCTGCAGAACGAGTTGAAGAATCATACGACCTCGGATTCGCCGGCGCGTGCGCGCATCGAAGAGATTCGCCGCAAGATCGTAACGGCCGGCGCGCCGTGGCCGCCGCTCGATCCGAAGGCGCAACGCGCAGCGATGCGCGCTCGCGGCGAGAAGGTTGTGACGCCGGCCGGCCAGACGGATTGAACGCACGCGTGATGGCTGTAGCGACGTCCAATGGATTCGGGAAATGATGAACGCTTTTGATTCGACGCCGCGTATCAGGCGAGAGACGGTTCTCGGCGTATCCGGGGCGCTGTACCTCCTCTCGCTGACTTTGCCTGCGATGCATTTCGAAAAGGAAGCGTCGCTCAGTGGGCTGTCGGTTTTGGCCCAGGGCTGGTGGGGACTGTTCATGCTCAATCCAGCATGGCTGGCCAATCCGCTCTACGTTGCCGCGGCCGTCCAGCTTGCTCGGAGCCGATATACCCGCGCGAGCCAGCTTTCTGCCGCTGCGCTCGCGTGTGCGCTCTGTTCACTGCTCACGACGAAGTGGTACTTCAACGAAGCAGACGCGACGCCGATATCCGGCTACGGCGTTGCGTTTTACGCGTGGCTCGTCGCACATGTCGTATTGCTAGCGGGCAGCTTGCACTTGCGCCGGGAAAGCGCGGTCGCGCTGCAAGGAAAATGAGTGGTGGCGCGAGTGGGCGCTTATTTCCACTCATTCCAACAACTACACATCACGAGAGAACCAGCATGACGGATTCCGAAAACCGTATCCGGATTCACGAAGGCAGCATCGTTCTGCCGAACGGTTTCGAGGATCGCACGACCAACCTGTTCGTGCCGGCCGATACAGCCGCACAGCCGAACCTCAGTGTCGCACGCGACTGGCTGAAGGACGGAGAGACCCTTGCGCCGTATATCGATCGGCAGATCGCGCTGCTCAAATCGAGGTTGCAGGGACATCGGGTGCTTTCGCGCCAGGCTGAACGGCTTGGGCCTGAAACTGATGGAATGCCTGGGGAGCGTATCGACGCCGCCTATAGGAACGGTCCGAAGACCGTTTTTCAACGGCAAGGCGCATTCATCGTTGCCCCAGGACGCGTGCTGATCTTTACCGCGTCGAGCGCGAAGAGCTTCGGCGAAACGCTCGATGCATTGTGGCGCAACTGGCTCGACGGCTACCGTCCTGCAGAACAAGAGTCGGCATAACAACAGCAAAGGACAATCATCGTGTACGAAGCCGCACGAGTCACCGATCCAATCGATCACACCAGCGCGCTGGCGGGCTTTCTGGTCGGCGCCGTGCTGGGCATTGCCCTGATCGCCGCAGTCGCCTTCGCCACTTTCACATGTGGATTCGGCGTGGCGTTGCTGGCGGGCATGATGGCCGGTATCGGAGCGCAGGCTCTCCTATCAATAGGCGAGTCGATTGGCAAGATGTTCAGCTCGCAATCCGGCAACATCATTACTGGTTCGCCGGACGTCTACGTCAACTCCCTTTCGGCGGCCTATGCGACGCTGAGCGGCGTGGCCTGCAGCAAGCACAATCCCATTCCGCTTGTCGCGCAAGGATCGACGAATATCTTCATCAACGGGCGGCCTGCGGCGCGCAAGGACGACAAGATTACCTGCGGCGCGACGATCGGTGACGGTTCGCACGACACGTTCTTTCACGGTGGCACTCAGACATACCTGCCGGTCGACGACGAGGTGCCGCCGTGGCTGCGAACGGCGACGGAATGGGCGTTCGTGTTGGCGGGGCTGGTCGGCGGGCTAGGCGGGTTGTTGAAGCAGGCGGGCGGGCTATCGCGTGCGGTCCTGCCGTGCGCTGCGAAGTTCATCGGCGGGTACGTGCTCGGTGAGGCGTTCGGGCGGTACGTTGCCGGGCCAGCGATTAACAAGGCGCTCGGCGGGATGTTCGGCAACCCGGTCGACGTCACGACCGGAAGAAAGATCCTGTTGGCCGAATCGGAAACGGACTTCGTGATCCCGAGCCCGATGCCGGTCGCGATCAAGCGTTTCTATTCGAGCAGTATCGACTATGCAGGGACGCTTGGCCGCGGCTGGGTGGCGCCGTGGGAGCTTCGTCTGCATGCCCGCGACGGGCACCTCTGGTACACCGACGCGCAAGGGCGCGAGAGCGGATTTCCGTTGCTGCGTGCCGGGCAAGCCGCATTCAGCGAGGCGGAGCAACGGTATCTTACCTGTACGCCCGACGGGCGCTACATCCTGCATGACATTGGCGAGACGTATTACGACTTCGGCCGATACGAGCCGGACTCCGGCCGCATCGCTTGGGTGCGCCGCATCGAGGATCAGGCTGGGCAGTGGTGCCAGTTTGAGCGCGATAGCCGCGGCCGCGTCACCGAGATTCTGACGTGCGGCGGATTGAATGCCGTTCTCGATTACGAGCAGGAGCACGGGCGGCTTGGCGCGGTCACGCTCGTTCATGGCGATGAGCGCCGACTGGCCGTCGCCTACGGATACGATGAGAACGGCCAACTGGCGTCGGTGACGGACGCAAACGGGGCCGTCGTGCGCCAGTTCATGTATACCAGTGGCCTGATGACCAGCCATACGAACGCATTGGGCTTTACGTCGAGCTACGCATGGTCGGTGATCGAAGGGCAGCCGCGCGTGGTTGCGACGCGCACCAGCGAAGGCGAGGATTGGTCGTTCGAATACGACATCGGCGGGCGGCAGACGTGTGTTCGGAACGCCGATGGCCGCACCGCACATTGGCGCTTCGACGCACAGTTTCAGATTGTCGAGTACACCGACTTCGACGGAGGACTCTACCGGATCAAGTACAACGACGCAGGCATGCCGGTGATGCTGATGCTGCCGGGTGAGCGCACGGTCGAGTTCGAGTACGACGACGCAGGCCGGATCGTCGCCGAGACTGATCCGCTGGGCCGTACGACTCGGACTCGTTACGACGGCAACAGCATGCGGCCCGTGGAAGTCGTCGGGGCCGACGGCGGCGCTTGGCGGGCGGAATACGATCCGCAAGGCCGGTTGCTGTCGACCAAGGATCCGCTTGGCCACGAGAATCGCTACGAGTATCCGAAGGGATTGACTGCGTTGCCGATCGCACATATCGACGCGCGTGGCGGACGCAAGACGCTCGAGTGGAATCGTCTCGGAGAGTTGGTTGCCTATACGGACTGCTCTGGTAAAACCACGCGCAGCAGTTTCGACGCGTTCGGACTGCCGCTTGCACGGGAGAATGCCCTGGGGCAGCGCGTCGTATATGACATACGTCCGACCGGCGAGCCACGTCGCATCACGTATCCCGATGGCAGCACGGAGACTTTCGAATACGATGCGGCTGGGCTCGTCGTGCGGCATGTCGGCCTCGGAGGCCGGATGCAACAGTCACTGCGCAATGCCCGCGGTCAACTTGTCGAAGCGATCGATCCTGCCGGACGACGGACCCGCTATCACTATGATGTAGCGGGGCGCCTGCGCGAACTCCAGCAGGGCCACGCACGCTACGTGTTCACGTACAGCGCCGGCGGCCGTCTGTTGACCGAAACGAGGCCCGACGGTGTCCAGCGGCGATTCGAGTATGGCGAAGGTGGTGAATTGCTGGGGCTGGACATCGTGGGCTCGCCGGACGGTCATGCGACGGCGGATCGCCCGATCCGTACGATCCGATTCGAACGCGACCGGATGGGTAACCTGAAGGTCCAGCATACGCCGACCGACGTTACACGTTACGAGCGTAACAAGAATGACCAACTGGTGAGAGTCGAACGTACACCGACGGCCGCCGGTGCAGCACTCGGCATCACGGTGGACGTGGTGCGTTTCGAGTACGACAAGGTTGGTCGTCTTGTCGCCGAGCACGGTGCGAATGGCGACGTCGAATACAACCTTGATGAACTGGGCAACGTGATATCGCTCGAGCTACCGAACGACCAGACGCTACAGATGCTGCGCTATGGCTCCGGTCACGTTCACCAGATCCGCTGTGGTGATCAGGTGGTGAGCGACTTCGAGCGTGACGACTTGCATCGTGAGATCGCAAGAACGCAGGGAAGGCTGACTCAGCGTTTTGCCTACGATCCGCTTGGCCGAAGAGTCTGGCAGTCCGCCGGCTTCCAACCGGACGCACTCGGCCGAGGACGCGGCCAGTTGTGGCGTAACTACGGGTACGACGCGACGGGCGAACTGATCGAGACCAGCGACAGCCTGCGTGGCAGCACGCAGTACAGCTATGATCCGGTCGGACAGCTGACACGTCGTGTGAACACCATGGATCGTGAGCTCGAGGAATTTGCCTGGGATGCCGCGGGCAATATGCTCGACGGCGCACAGGGCAAGAGTCGCGGATACGTCGAAGGCAACCGTCTGCGAATGTGGCAGGACCTGCGCTTCGAATACGATCCGTTCGGCAATCTGGCGACGAAGTTACGCGGAGCCAACCAGCAGCAGCGCTTCACTTACGATGGGCAGGATCGACTGATCGCGGTGCGTACGCAAGACGCGCGTGGCGTGGTCGAAACGCGCTTCCAGTACGATTCGCTGGGTCGGCGTATTTCGAAGACCGATACCACTTTCGACCTGCGTGGCGTGAAACTGCGCAGCGAGACGAAACGGTTCGTATGGGAAGGCTTGCGCCTCGCGCAGGAAGTGCGCGAGACAGGCGTGAGCAGCTATGTGTACAGCCCTGATGATGCGTACTCACCGGCTGCCCGCGTCGATGCGGTGATCGCGGAGGCCCTGGCCGCGGCCGCGATCGATACGGCGAAGCGCGCGTCGCGGATCTACCACTTCCATACGGATCTGGCAGGGGCGCCGCAAGAGGTCACCGACGAGGCTGGCGAGCTCGCCTGGGCGGGGCAATACACGGCGTGGGGCAAAGTCGAGCCGAGCAAGCGGCAACTCGCGACCGCGCGGACAGATCAGCCGTTGCGCTATGCCGGTCAGTATGCCGACGAAAGTACGGGGCTACACTACAACACGTTCCGGTTCTATGATCCGGACGTGGGACGGTTCATCAATCAGGATCCGATTGGGTTGGTGGGCGGCGACAATTTGTACGCGTACGCATCAAACCCATTGACCCGAATCGATCCGATGGGGTGGTGTTCCACAAAGCTCGGGGAAAATATGGGGGCTCGCCCGCATGATGGTATGGCGAACCACCATCTGATTCCTGAAGAACTCATGAAGCACCCTGACTTTGCGGCTATGTTCAGCCGGTTGCGCGGGATGGGATTCGATGGCGATGGTGCGTCTAATGGCATATTCCTGCCCGGTAGCTCCAAGCTTGCCCAAACGCTGGAGCTCCCTGGGCATTGGTCGAACCACGGGCAATACACTGCGGCCATTGAAACTGAGCTAACGAAACTTAACCAACAATTCCTGGCGGGCCGTCTCAGTGATACGCAACTTGTGCTCGGTGTCGGGCGCATTCAAAATATGGCGAGAGAAGGATTGGAGTCCGGTAAATATTTGGTTGATGCAATAACGGGAAGGTTACTTTGATGAATGCACGTTTCTTTGTTGTTAAATACCGCGCTGGAGACCCAGGCTGCCCTCCATACCTATCGGGAGAATTGAACCGTGATGAATGGGAGTGGCCGATGTATGTGGCTGATCCGTTTGGCGTCGATGTAAAGCATGAATATATTTTCACGCTATCAGATCCATCGATTTCGATTGATTTCGATTTCTATGGAGCGCAAACGAATTACGTGTCAAAAGAGTTTTTGGCTGCGTGTGAAAAATTGGGGGTTAGATATAGGGCGGTCCCCATTGGCATCGTTGCGGGTGGAAAGCCAGTGGGTAATAAGGCGTATTCAATTTTCTTGCCGGCAGATCATGAGTCTCTGCTTGATCGACAAAAGTCGGACTATTCCGAGGACCGGGATCTGGAAACAAAAGAGGTCGCCGAGAATAAGTTGTTTCCAGGGACTCCAATGTATAGTTGGATCAAAACCTTCATTCCGCGCGACGACTGTGCTGGCAATCTTTTTAGATGTACCGAAACAATGGAGCTGGTATGTAGTCAGGGGTTTAAGTCGGAAGTGGAGCGATGCGCATTGAAAGGTATTGATTTTTCGCCGATCGATGAAAGCTATTCCTATGACCCTTGGGGTGAGGCACCGTAGGCCGCTATTTATCTGGGCGCTATGATTTGGATGTGAGGCAATGCGTGAGTGACGTTTACGGTTTGAGGCAGGATGAAGCATTTCAGCCTCTCGTTCAAGTCGATGATGACTGTGAAATCGCATATGACAAGAGCGTAGCTATACGAGCAACCACGCTATGTGGGCGAGGGTTTGGCCGCGACTACGACCCCGTTAAGCTTACGTGGGACACTTCGCGCAGAAAAAAGACTAGCGACGTTCATACGATGCTATCTCCGTTTCTCGTGTTTAGTGAGAGGGCGCTGGATGTATTGGCGCCGGTACTTCGTGACAGCGGGGAGATATTGCAGGTCGATGCCCCGATAAAAGACATGTCCGGATTTCATGTAACCCGGGTGATAGAGAATGCTGTCGATATGGCTGCATCAAAATTCAAAGTCTATCCTCGGGCAACGGTTTTTAATAAAATATTTCTTCTGAAGAGTCAAATTGAAGGGGTTGATATATTTCGCCTAAAAGAAAGTCCTGCTACAGTATTCGTATCCGAGCGTTTTAGAGAGCTTGTAGAGCAAAATAGGCTAAAGGGGTTCGATTTCAGCGAGATTATTTCTCAGTCTGATAAATAGGGTTTAGCAACTCTGTGTGACTGGTCCGAGCCTGGTGCAGGCTGCTTCGATCTCACGAGAGTAAGTTGCGAGAATCATACGTTGGGGGTGGTCAGCTTCTTGGCCTCTATGCGCGGGTAGGCCAACGAAAAGAATTTAGCGGAGCAGCAACGTTGTCACTCGATCAGTTGAAGCGAATGCGAGAGGCAAACCGCCCATCACTCCACCGTCACCGATTTCGCCAGATTCCTCGGCTTGTCGATATCCGCACCCCGCAAGCACGCCGCGTGATACGCGAGCAGTTGCAACGGCACGACGTGCAGAATCGGCGACAGCAACCCATAGTAGTCCGGCATCCGCAGCACCGACACGCCTTCGCCGTTATCGATCCGCGTATCGGCGTCCGCGAACACATAAAGCTGCCCGCCACGCGCACGCACTTCCTGCATGTTCGACTTGAGCTTTTCGAGCAGCGCGTCGTTCGGCGCGATCGTGGCGACGGGCATCGTATGCGTGACGAGCGCGAGCGGCCCGTGTTTCAGCTCGCCGGCCGGATACGCTTCCGCATGGATATACGAGATTTCCTTCAGCTTCAGCGCACCTTCGAGCGCGATCGGGTAGTGCAGCCCGCGCCCGAGAAACAGCGCGTTTTCATGTCGCGAGAATTCCGCGGCCCAGCGCGCGACCTGCGGCTCCAGCCCCAGCACGTCTTCGAGCGCGCCCGGCAGGCGCCGCAACTGCATCGTGTAGCGCGCGAGCTGCGCGTCGTCGACGTAGCCGCGCAGCCGCCCGAGCGTGACGGCGAGAATGAACAGCGCGACGAGCTGCGTCGTGAACGCTTTGGTCGACGCGACGCCGATTTCCGGGCCGGCACGTGTCAGGAAGCGCAAGCCGGTCTGGCGCATCATCGCGCTGGTCGGCACGTTGCAGATCGCCAGCGTGTCGATGTGGCCGAGCGCCTGCGCATACTTGAGCGCGGCGAGCGTGTCCGCGGTCTCGCCGGATTGCGACACGCTGACCACCAGCGTATTCGGCATCGCGAGCGCGTCGCTGTAGCGGTATTCGCTCGCAATCTCGACCTGCGCGGGGATGCGCGCGATCGTCTCGAGCCAGCGGCGCGCAGTCAGGCCGGAATAGTGGCTCGTGCCGCACGCGAGGATCAGCACGTTGTCGATCTGCTCGAACGCGCGCGCGGCGTCCGGGCCGAATACTGCGGGATCGAACAGCCCGGCATCGGGAATGGTCGCGGCCACGGCCTGCGGCTGCTCGAAGATTTCCTTCTGCATGAAGTGCCGGTATGGCCCGAGTTCGACCACGCCTTGCGCGGACGAAACGGTCTGTATCGCGCGTTCGACCGGCGCGCCGGCGCGATCGAGCACCCGTACGCCACCCGGCGTCAGTTCGACGATGTCGCCTTCCTCGAGAAAGATGAAGCGGTCGGTGATGCCGGCGAGCGCAAGCGCGTCGGACGCGAGAAAGCATTCGCCGTCCTTCACGCCGACGACGAGCGGCGAGCCGGCTCGCGCGCCGATCAGCCGCTGCGGCTCGTGCTTGCTGAACACCGCGATCGCATAGGCGCCGTGCAGTTGCGAGGTCGCATCGCGTACGGCGGCGAGGAGGTCGCCGCGATACTTGCTGTGGATCAGATGCGCGACCACTTCGGTGTCGGTCTGACCGTCGAACTCGTAGTGTGCGTCGGAAAGTTGCTTGCGCAACGTTTCGTGGTTCTCGATGATGCCGTTGTGAACCAGCGCGATTTCGTCGCGCGAGAAGATCGGATGCGCATTGCAGGTGGCGGGCGCGCCGTGGGTTGCCCAGCGCGTGTGGGCGATGCCGGTGCTGCCGGTCAGGCCGGCGCTGCGTACGTGGGCGTCGAGATCGGCGACGCGCGACATGCTGCGCTCGCGGCGTGCCTGGCCGTCGACGACCGTCGCCACCCCGCATGAGTCGTAGCCGCGATATTCGAGGCGGCGCAGACCCTCGATCAGAATCGGGACGATATCCCGTTGCGCGACCGCGCCGACGATGCCACACATGACTCGTCTCCTTCCCTGTAGATGTCCCTGAACCGTGCGCACGCGTGGATCAGCGCGACGCGGTCTCCGTCGTCGCCGCCGTCGTGAAGCCGCATTGAGCGGGCGCGACCGGGTCGGCCATCCGGCTTTCGAATGCCAGGTAAAGCGCCTCCTCCAGTACGTTCCAGTGCGCGCCGTGCCGGTACGGGCCCGATCGCGCATGCCAGCACGCGACCGTGCTCCTGTCGTTCATCTTGAATGCGACCAGTGCGATCAAGCCCCACGGATAATCGGATCCGGCGAGTTGAAGCCAGGTCTTGCCGTACTTCTGCATCCACTGCGCATAGATCGTCTCGTTCGATTGTTCGGGAACCTGAATACCCGACAGGAGCGGAAAGATTTGTGCGACTTTCGCTGGATAGAACGTCGTGTCGCTGATGCGCTGCGTGCTCGCGCGAAAACCGGTCTGCATGCCGCGCCAGAACACCTTCAGGATCGCGGACGCGAGCCGGTCGGCGCGCTGGCTCCACGGGCCGGCGCGTGCGTAATCGGCATGCCGGACGTAATACGCCGCGAGCGCCCGGAACGCGCTGTGCACCTCGACGTTGTCCATCAGCAGCGCGACGTGCAGCGTCGACGAGATCTGATAAACGCCGGTGGGCTTGCCGAGCAGCGTGTCGAGATGCGCACCTGCGCGATTGAGGCTGAGTTCCCATGCGGCAGGCAGGCCGTCGGGCGGTGCGAAGCGGGCGAGGAGTTCGATCCAGGTCGCCATCATCGCGTCGTCGGCGTCGGCTTCGGCACAGGCGCTGTACTGGCCGCTCTTCACGCAGTAGCGATCGAAACCGCCGTCCGGACGCTGGCGCGGCAACAGCCATGCGATCCATGCGAGCGCGGCCTGATGGGCGTCGAGCCCGGCATCGGCGGCGCCGAGCAGCGCCTTCGCCGCGAAATAAGGATCGATGCCGGAGCCGTTCAGGCGTACGGTGATCGCGCCGTCGGGGCGCTGGTAGAGTCCGTTGAGCTGGAGTTCGGCAGCGTTCGCATGCAGCGCGACGCCGCATGCGGCAACACAGCAGGCGACGCACCACCGGCGGCATAGCCGGGCGGTGGCCGCCGCGCGTGCGCGTGCGGCCGGGAAAAGCGCGGGCCGGTTCATGATCTGGGGGCTCCTGCGCGGTGGTCCTGCGCAAATCCCGCCGGGTGCGGCGTTGGCCGCGTCGCGCGCCGGCGGGTGTGTCGATGTCGCGGCTCAGTGCACCTTGGCGCTGGTGAACGTGAGACTGGTGCCGCCGTTCGCGGTCACGAGCCAGTAGGTCGCGTCGGTGATGACGACGCTGCCGGTGCCTTGCGTGATCGACGGCAGTGCGAAGCCCTTCTTCGGCAGCAGCCACGTCATGTTCGCGAGGCTGGTCGGGTGGCTGGCGGCGAACGTCCAGCCGCTGCCCGTGTCGGTGGCCGACCATGTGACGTTCAGGCGCGCGCGGTCGAAGATCGTGATGTCGCTCATCGTGTACCACCTGAACTGACCCATCAGTTTCAGCGTATTGGCTTGCGAGAAGATCGCGGACAACGTCGACGTGTAGGACGACGCACCGAGCGGGTGCGCGTAGATCAGCCGGCTCGTGCGGTTCGCGACGACGAAGTTCATCAAGGATGCGTACCAGTTGTTCACGTCGCTCGTCGGCACCGCGTACTGCTGGAACTCCTCGAACGTCGCGTACTTGCCGAACGGCATCACCGGGTATGCCCACAGGCCCGGGTTCAGCAGTGCGCCGTTGCGGTATGCGCGGGTCGGCGGCGAGCCGGTGTGGCCGGTGAAGTAGTAGCCGTTGAAGCCGTTGCTTTCGAGCCAGTTGACCGACCAGGTCGGCGTGTTGCCTTCCGGCGCCGCATACTCGACATCGGGCAAGCCCGTCGCGGCCTGAACGGCCTGGTGGTTCATCACCAGGTACTGCGTGAACGTGCTCGCGTTCGTTTCGCTCGCATTCGCCCCCCAGTAATCGTGGATCCAGCCGCCGTGGCTGCCGACGTGCTGGCCCTTGGTCACGAAATACTTGACGAGATTCTGCGCGGTGGGGTTGTTGGCGAGGTTGATGCCGTTGCCGTCGCCGAATGTCGCTTCATCGGGGCCGGCCGTGATGACGAGCGAGAACGGCCCGTTGTTCCAGACGCCGAGGCTCTTCAGGTAAAGCGCCGGCTGGATCTGGTCGCCCGCGCAGAAGTGCCAGTTGAATACGAGACCCGGCATTGCCTTCGGCAGCGGCGACAGCGACGCCAGGTTCAGCATCTGCGTGCCGAAATAATGCAGGTAGCCGTGAATCAGCATGCCGTCGGTCTGGCCGTCGAGGTAGGCGAGCGGCAGGTTGACGAACAGCACGCCGCCGTTGCCGTACGTGTTGTAGCCGGACACCAGCCCGAAGGTCGGTGAAGTCAGGATCGTCGTGCCGGTATACGTCCCCTGCGTGACGAAACTCGGATAGGTGAGAAAGCCGTATACGTAACCGGAGATGCCTTCGAGCGTGTCGGTGCTGGTGGCCAGCGTCGACGCGAGCGTGTTGGCCTTCTTGCCGGTCGACGTGCTCAGGAGCGAGCTGGCGGTATACGTCGTGGTCTTCTTCAGCTTGCCGGTCACGGTGCCGGTAAGCTTCGGAAGCGATTGGCTCAACACGCCGCTGCCCGTGGGCGGCGTCGTGTACTGGAACCATGCCCCGTGGTTGTAATTGACGAGGCCACCCGGATTCGACGGACTGGCGGCCAGAAACAGGGCGCTGCCCGACGTCGACGTCGAACTCGTCGACGTGCCCGCGGTGCTCGTCGATGCGAGCGCGGTCGCCGTCGTGGGGGACGACGAAGCCGTGGTCCATGCCATCGACTTGCCGGGGGGCACCTGGAGCGTGCGCAGCCAGCTGCTCATGCCGGTCACGTTGCCGAGGCCGATCATGTTGCCGCCGTATTGGTCGTACAGCACATAGTCCACACCGACCATGCTGCTGAAGCGCGATTTCGGGCTGACGTAGAAGCCGGCCGCGTTCAGGACGCCGAAATCGTAGACGAGCATCACCTTGCCGCCGTTCAGCGCATAGTTCTGGATCGCCGTCACGAGCGTGTCGTCGGCCGTCGTATGCACCTGGTCGGGCAGGATCAGGCCCGGATACTGCGACAGCGACGCGCCGGCCGCCATGAACTGGCTGTCGGTCATCACCTTGATCTGCAACCCTTCCTCCTGGGCACTGTCGAGCCATGCCGACACGCGCGAATCGGGCAGCGTCAGCGTGTCGGGCACCAACAGGAGAAGCTGGTTGCTGGCTGCCCGAGCGCCGCCTGGACTGAATGCGAACGCGAGCGCGAACAGCGCGAACAGGATCCGCAAGAACTTGCCTGACTTTGCCAACATGGTGTGCTCCTCGCTCAAGGAATGGGGGCGTGCGGCAGCCGGGATGCGGTGTCGCCAGGTCGACCAATCCAGCCCCGTAGGTGTGTGCGGCTGTCCGGTTCGTCGGGTATCGAGCGGTGCGTGTAGACGCCGGCCGGATTGCGCCAATGCGCCGGTCTGCCGCGCAGCCTTCGCCGGTGAGAGGACTCGATGCGACGTTTTGGAAGAAGCGAACAACGTGCCATTGGCGCAGGAAGCCCGGTCCTGCTGGCTTCCTGCGATGCGCGTCGCGCGGCGCGTTCGGAAACACGGCGGAATCGTTTCATCGCTGATACGGTGCGTTTGGACGCGCTATCAGCAGACGGAATCGCGATCGCGCGTCAGCGCGCCGGGCCAGCTTGCACAGTAGGTATAGAGCGTCACCAGCAGGCCGATCAGCAGCGGGCCGCCGAGCAGGAAATAGCAGAACGGCAGGAACAGCAGCGAGCCGTGATGGATGATCGTCGCGTGCAGCAGCATCACGAATGGCAGCGCGAACACGAAGTAGCCGAGCATCAGCAGCGATGCGACGGCTTTTTGCGGCAGCGAGAAATCGAGCGGGTAGTACAGCGCGGCCATGACCAGCGGAACCAGCGCGATCGCTGCGCCGTGCAGCACGAACATGTCGCGCAGATGCAGTTGCGGGACATACGAGAACGTGCCGGGCGCGAGCCAGAAGTACGCGCAAATCAGCAGTTGGGTAAAGCTCGCGATACGTAACAGATATGCAACGGGCAACCAGTTCGTCCGCCGGATGAAAGATGCGGCGAAGCCGGTCGCACAGAGCGCGGCGGTGGCGGCGAGCAGGATGCCGCCCGGCCAGCGGGCGGCGACGTCGATCGACAGCAGCGGCACGCGCGGCGCATCGGGCGGATAGCCGATCACGATCACATGAAGTGCCGGATCGATCTGCTGCGCGCCCCACGCCATGACCGCGCGCCAGTAGCGCCACGCGAGCGGCAATCCGAACCACAGCGACGCGTACAGCGCGGGCGTCAGCAGCGCGATCGACAAGAGCCAGCGTTGCGGGTGCGCGTGGGTGCGCAGCGAACGATCGACGGGAGGACGGACGGGATGCGTGTGCATGGCGCCCGCCCGGTTACCAGCGATAGAAGACGCTGAGTTCGCCGCCGATTCGTGAGTAGTACGGGTTGTGGTAATAGACGAATTCGAGTTGTGTCCCCCACTTGCGCGTGAACCAGTAGCGCCATTTCGCGGTGATCTCGTGGCTGCGGAAATCGGCGATCTGCGTGCCTGAACCGGTGACCTGGTACGCTTCGCGGCCGACGCCGCCGCGCAGCACGATCACGCTCTTGCCGACTTCGCCGTAGGTGACGGCGCCGTAGTAGGCGGGCGCCTTCACCGATCCGGGCGAATCGACCGTATAGTTCGCGCCCGCCTCGAAAATCCACTTCGGCAATGCATACCAGATCACGCCGGCGTGATAGAGCTGATCGCGGTGGCCGCTGCGGTTCCATGCGTAGCCGGCGCCGAGCGACACGACCAGCGAACGATCGGACAATAGCTTGCGATTGATCGACACGTCGACGCGGGCACTCGGCAGGATCGTGCCCGAGGTGGTGCCGGAAAAGCCGATTCCGCCGAACCAGTCGGGGCCGAGGTCCTGCACGTAGGTCAGCGCACCGAGCTGCGTGTTCTCGTCGAAGCGGTGCAATTGCGCCAGTTCGCCGAGCACGGTGCGCCCGCCATCCTGATAGACGCCGCGCAGGTGCACGCCGTACCAGTCGCCGTAGCCGTGCGTCAGGTGTGCGCTCGAATAGCCGAGCGACAATTCGGTGTGGGACGCCTGCGGCGCCTGCACATGTGTGACGACTGCATCGGGCAGCGGCGGCCGGTTCGTATCCTCGGGCGTGAACTCGGCGAGCGGCACACCGTCCGGCAGGCCTTCGGCGTCCACGCGCACGAACATCGATTCGTCGCGCTGCCGTGGCGTGATGACGGTCGTGGGGGGCGGAGGTTGCACGGTCGGCATGGCGACCTCATCGTCCGGCTGCGCCGCCAGCGCCGCGGGCGCGCCGAAGGCGACGCCGCACAGCATCGCGAGGGTGGCAACCGGCACGCGCGGGCCGCGATGGCTGGGGCGATCGGACATGAGGCGCTCCTTAACGGGATGTGTGGAACCAACCGCTGCGCCATGCAACGAGATCGCCATGCACGCAGGCATGATTGACGACCGAGACGTCGCGCGCACACGCACTGACCGGATGACCGGCGACGCCGATGCGCGCACCCGTCAGCCGAAGCAAGCCGCCGGCCGATACGACGCCGTCGATGCAGCTCGCGTTGGCGAGCAACACGTCGTCGCGCGCGAATACCGCGCCATGCAGCAACGCGTGACGTTCGAGTTCGACGCGATGCGCCTTGACGCTGCCGCGCAGCACGCAGCCTTCGCCGAGTACGAGCGTCCCTTCGACGATCAGGTTGCCTTGCACGACCGTGTGCGCGGGCAGGCGAACGTCGCACGGCAGCAGGTAACGACCGTGCAGGAAGCGATGCGGCAGCGATGCGAAGTGGCGGGTGAGCGAGACCGCGCGGCGCGGGGCGGGCGGCGTGTCCGCGGGTCGCGCGCGGGGCGCCGCGCCGAAAACGATCGGCTCGCCATACAGGCACGCGAAGCCGCCGGCGCCGCGCAGGCGCAATGTGTCGCCGACCACGACGCCACGGAGCACCGCGTCGTCGACGTCGATCAGCGGCGCATGCGCGAGCGTGCCGATCGTCGCGCCGGCGCGGATGTCGATGTGCTCGTCGGCGAACGCGTATGCCGCGCGTGCGCCATCGTCGAGCGTGATCGCGCGGCTGGCGTAGAGCACGTCGTCGCGATGCGCGTCGCGTGCGACATGGATCGTCTCGTCATGCTCGACAGCCAGCCCGAGCGCTTGCCACGGCGGCGCGACGGACGCATCCGCCGGTGGCGTGCCGGCCACGTGCGCGCGCAGCGCGTCGTGCCAGCGCGCGGCGAGCAGCGCCTGATCGACGAACGGCCCGTCGCCGATCGGCAGCGCCGCGACGTCGCTGCGCCGGATCAGTTCATGCAGCATCGGCAGGAACGGCAGGGTGAGCACGCCGGCCACCGGCACCATCACATTGAAGGTCGTCATCGCTCATCGCTCCGGTTTCAACTGCCGGCGAAAACGCTCGGTCTTGTCCCATTTCAGTTCGCGGCGGAACGCGGCGTCGAGCGCGAGTCCCCAGAGTGCGGAGACGACCGCCGCAATCGTCACGCAAAAGCCGACGACGTTGACCGGCACGAGCCGCAGGCGCGTCGAGCGGCCGTCGAGCCGTGCGGCGACGACGATCTCGAAGAACACGCCGAAGTTGCCGAAGGTGCTGAACGAGAACAGCGCGAACAGCGACAGGAGCAGGCCGAGGGCGGTCGAGTTGACGCCGTTGAACAGGTAGAGCGCGAGCGCGGCGCTCCATGCGAGCGCGAGCAGCGCCGGCATCGCGAACACGCCGAGCAGCAGCGCGCCGTCGAGCCGGCAGCGTCGCGAGATCAGCGGATTGCGCAGTACCGGGACCAGATGGCGCAGCATCGTCTGGTTGTGGCCCTTCGCCCAGCGCGTCAGTTGCCGGGCGCGGACGGCCCAGCGCTCCGGCACTTCCTCGTAACATTCGGCGTGGTTCAGATAGACCGTGCGCCAGTCGCTCAGCAGCAGGCGGTAGGTCATGTCGGTATCTTCGGCGAGCGTGTCGTCGCACCAGCCGCCCACGGCGTCGAGCGCGCTCTTGCGAATGCCGCCGACCGTGCCGCCGTACTGCGGCACCAGGTTGAGATTGTTGCGGGCTTGCTGATTGACCTGGTAGCCGCCCGCGCGCTCGAGATCGAGCAGCCGCGCGAGCAGGTTGCTGTCGGCGTTCTGCGGCACGACGCGGCCCATCACCGCGCCGACTTCCGGATCGAAGAACGGCGCGACCAGTTCCTTCAGCAGCCCCGGACGCGGCAGGTAGTCGGCGTCGAATACCACCATGATGTCGCCGCGGATGAAGCGCAGCGCGTCCTTCAGCGCGGCTGCCTTGCCCGGCTTGCCGGTATCGCGGTGAAACGGCCGGATCAGCTCGGGCGCGAGTGCCCGGACTTCGTCGATCAATGCGCGCGTGTTGTCGGTCGAGCGGTCGTTGACCGGGACGATCGTCAGCCGGTCGCGCGGATAGGTCGTGGCCAGCAGCGCCATCAGGCAATCGACGATGACGGTTTCCTCGTTGTGGGCGGCGACGAAGACCGTGAGCCGCGGCCAATCGCCGTGCGTCATCGTCCGGTAGGGCGCGCGCTGCGGCTTGAACAGGCGGTCGAGGCTGAATACGTAATGCCGTGCGGCATACCCGCACGTCAACAGCGTGAACAGCCACAGATACGCGACGCACGGCATCAGCAGCAGTTCGGGATCGAACGCGAGGTCTGGCGTGGCGGCGGGCGGCGGCGCGCGCGACGCATCGGGATCGGGCGACGCCGGTGCGGCGAACGGGAGCGTCGCGCTGCCGAGCGCGGTGCGCTCCATCGCGATCCGGGCGGTCGCGGCGTTGGTGGCGGTCGCGGCGGGCAAGTCGAGCCGGGCCGGTTCGGCGATCGCCTGCGATGCGGTGTCGCGCGCGATCAGCGAGCAGGCAAGCACGATCAGCAGCAGGATGCCTTGCTCGCAGAGTGACGCCATCCGCGTTTGCTTCATGTTCTGGTCCCCGTGCCCGCAACGACGACCGATGAGAGCTGAAGGCGCTCCGTGGATCGCGCGGATGTCAATGGGAAGCGGTCGCGCATTCGTCGCACTGGGGCGGTGATCGGTTGCCCCCGGACGGACGCGTGGCGTCGCCTCCCGGCTTCGTTGCTGTGGCGTCCCCATCTGTCTGCTGCCATGCGAGTGTTTCGGGACCCACCCGTCTGACGTTAAGCAAGGCGTGAGCCATCTGCCGCGATGCCCCGCGCAGCAAGGGGCCACGCACGGGGAACGGATGCGGCAGACGTGCAGTCGACGCGTTTTGATTCATCGACGAATCAGCGTGCGCGCGTCGCGTTCGCTCCCGACGGCCGATCGCACGCAGCGAGCAGGGCGCGCGGCGACCGGGTCGTCCGGCCTGTCGATGTTGCCGTGCCGGGTGCGGCTTGGCGTGATTGATCGCCGTGCGTCGTGCATCGTGTGCGGGTCGGTCGAGCGGTCGAAACGGGAACCGCCGTCACGTGAGACGAATGGACCGGACTCCGATGTATTTGCCGGTTTCGGCTCGGCGTTACAGATTCGCAACATTTCCCACAACCGCGATTCGTGTGACGCAAGCCCCGTCGGGTGGCAGGAAATCCAGTGCGCGCGACGGTAGTCGACGCTCGGGTGCGTGCCGCGCACTGCACAGACGAAAGTGGCGAATCGAGGCGACGCAAAGCGCGTCGAAAGGTATACGCGATTCGCTTCGTCACGGGTACTCGACATGCACGTGCGATTCATCGGACGACGTCGTCAGACGGATCGTGCGAGCGTCCGGCCGTTCGTCGTCGTCGCGTCGAACCGGCGATGCGAGGGTCCGTAGCAGTTGTGAAACATTCCGCATCGCGCCGTCCGCACGCGATGGCCGTGGAACGAAGCAAGCCGGGATGCGGGCCGGCTGGTTTGAATATTGCTGTATTGGGAGGACTTGACGCTCGACACAGCGAGGAACGGCTCATGACGTGATCGCTTCGATACGACGGGACGCCCCGGTAGCACGACGATTCACGCGGCCCGGACCGCGCGGACGAGGCAGCGCGCTCGCCCCGCAGCACCGCCGCGTGTCGATCGCATGCGAGTACGGGATGCGCGGCCCGAATACATGCTTCGCGCCGTGTGCAGGATCGCCGGGCACGAAGCGGCTAAAACGAGGATAACGATGAAGAAGATCTTGCTTGTGTTCGGGACCCGGCCGGAGGCCATCAAGATGGCACCGCTGGTGCGCGCGCTGAAGGCGCAGACGGATGTCGACGCCCGGGTATGCGTGACCGCGCAGCATCGGGAAATGCTCGACCAGGTGCTGACGCTGTTCGACATCAAGCCCGACTACGATCTCAACCTGATGCGGCAAGGCCAGACGCTGACCGACGTGACGACCGGCATTCTTCAGGCGATCGGCATGGTCTTCGACGAATTTCGGCCGGACGTCGTATTGGTACACGGCGATACGACGACCACGCTCGCCGTGAGCCTGGCGGCGTTCTATCGTTATCTGCCGGTCGGTCACGTGGAGGCCGGCTTGCGCAGCGGCGACATCTGGTCGCCGTGGCCGGAGGAGCTGAATCGCCGCGTGACCGATGCGGTGTCGTCATGGCATTTCGCGCCGACCGGGCTGGCGCGCGACAACCTGTTGAGCGAGGGCGTGCCGGGCGGCGCGGTGTCGCTGACCGGCAATACCGTGATCGATGCGTTGCACGAGGTCAAGCGCATGCTGGATCGCACCGCCGCGCTGTCGGACAGGATTGCCGCGTACTTTCCGTTTCTCGAACCGTCGCGGCGCGTCGTGCTGATCACCGGCCACCGCCGGGAAAGTTTCGGCGAACCGTTCCGGCATTTCTGCGATGCACTGTGCACGCTGGCGAACCGCTATCGCGATGCGCAGTTCGTCTATCCGCTGCACCTGAACCCGAACGTGCGGGAGCCGGCGCGCGCACGGCTCGGCGATATTCCCAATATTTACCTGATCGAGCCGCAGGAATATCTTTCGTTCGTATTCCTGATGTCGCGTGCTTATTTCATCATCACGGATTCGGGTGGCATTCAGGAAGAAGGGCCGGCGCTCGGCAAGCCGGTGCTCGTCACGCGCGAGACGACCGAGCGGCCCGAGGCGATTCAGGCCGGCACCGCGCGGCTCGTCGGCACCGATCGGGACAGGATCGTCTGGGAGGCGTCGCGGCTGTTCGACAGCGAGAGCGCGTACGAGGAAATGTCGCATGCGAGCAATCCATACGGCGACGGCCATGCGAGCGAGCGGATCGTTCATGCGCTGATGCGTACGCCCGGGGCGCCCACGAAGACGACGAGTTTCTCGATGGGCGCCACGGAGATGCCGTTCAACGCGCTCACGCTCGGGTTGCAGGCGTTGCGGTCGCCGTGACACGGAGCGCGCGGTAGCCTGCTCGGGCGCCTTCGGTGTGGACGTCGCGCATCCGGTCCGGCCGTTAGGTCGGGCCGATGCTCGCACGTGACGACCCGAAGCGAATTTCCCCGACGCATTCAAAGTCACGCCACCGACACGCCCCGTTCCGGCGCGTGCTTTCTCCCCGTTTGCCTGAAAAGCCCGAATCGCGCCGATCCGACGCCGAATCCGAAATGGCTCGATAATGCGGACGGCGATCCATGCGGACGAACGGCTGGCCGGAGTGAGATTGAAAGGTTGCGCAGGCAACCGGCCGACAGCGGCGTTCGCGGCATCTGCCCGACCGTGCCTGCACGCGACACGGTCGACGAAACGGCGCCACGCCTGCCTGATCGTCCGGAACGTGAGCCGCGCCGTTCGAATCCCCACCCGATGCCTGCCCGGCGGGCATCGCAACCAGGAGGTGAACGATGATCACGCTGACCGTCAACGGTAGCGAGCAGCACTTCGACGGCAATCCCGACATGCCGTTGCTCTGGTATCTGCGCGATGTTCTCGGCCACACCGGCACCAAGTTCGGCTGCGGGATGGCGCTGTGCGGTGCGTGCACCGTGCATCTCGATGGCGTGGCGATCCGGTCGTGCATCACGCCGGTCGCGGCGGCGTCGGGCAAGCGCGTGACGACGATCGAGGGGCTGTCGACGGACCTCACGCATCCGCTGCAGCAGGCGTGGCAGGAGTTGAACGTCGCGCAATGCGGCTACTGCCAGTCCGGGCAGATCATGCAGGCCGCGTCGCTGCTGAAGACGAATCCTCATCCGACCGACGCCGATATCGACGATGCGATGTCCGGCAACATCTGCCGCTGCGGCACCTATACGCGCATTCGCGCGGCGATCAAGCTTGCCGTGCGCCGCGGAGGTGACGCATGAGCGCGCCCGAACTCTCCGTCCGCAACGAAAGCCGTCGTGCGCTGCTGCTCGGTTTCGCGTCCGGCGGGCTGTTGCTCGCATTCGGCGTGCCGTCACTGGCGCACGCGGCTGCCCCGGTGCAGCCGCCCGTCAGCGCGAATCCGCAATATGGCGGCGCGGGGATGCCGCACGGATTGCGCGACGATCCGAACCTGTTCGTTGCGATCGCAGCGGACGGCACCGTCACGGTGACCTGCATCCGCTCCGAGATGGGGCAGGGCGTGCGCACGAGCGTCGCACTCGTGGTGGCCGACGAGCTGGGCGCGGACTGGGCGCGCGTGAAGGTCGCGCAAGCGGTCGGCGACGAGCCGCGCTACGGCAACCAGAACACCGATGGATCGCGCAGCCTGCGCCAGAGCTTCGCCGCGCTGCGCCGCGCGGGCGCGGCCGCACGCACGATGCTCGCGCAGGCGGCGGCTGCCGTGTGGGGCGTCGACGTGGGTCAGGTGAAGGTGACGGTGCACGAGGTCGTCGATACCAGGAGCGGGCGCAAGCTCGGCTTCGGCGAGCTGGCGGCGAAAGCGGCCGCGCTGCCGGTGCCGGATACGAAGACGCTCGCGCTGAAGGCGCCGGCCGAATTCCGCTATATCGGCAAGGGCAAGACGGCGTTGATAGACGGACGCGACATCGTCGGCGGCCGTGCGCAGTACGGGATCGATACGCGGCTCGACGGCATGCTGTATGCGGTCGTCGCACGGCCGCCGGCCTACGGCGACACGGTGGCGTCGTTCGATGCATCGACCGCCGAGAAGCTGCCGGGTGTCGTCAAGGTCGTGCAGTTGGCGTCGGCGCCGCTGCCGTCCGGCTTCCAGCCGCTCGGCGGGGTGGCCGTCATTGCGCGCGATACGTGGACGGCCATCCAGGCACGCGCGCAGTTGAAGATCGACTGGAAGCGCGGGCAGCATGCGGACTACGACTCGGCTGCGTATCGCAAGACGCTCGAAGCGGCCGCCGCGCAGCCGGGCGACGTGATCCGCAACGACGGCGACGCGGCCGCCGCGCTCGCCGGCGCCGCGAAACGCGTGCGTGCGACGTACTACATTCCGCATCTCGCCCATGCGACGATGGAACCGCCAGCGGCCGTCGCGCGGGTGGCCGACGGGCGCTGCGAAGTGTGGACCTGCACGCAGGCCCCGCAGACCACGCGCGACGAGATCGCGAAGGCGCTCGCGTTGCCGACCGAGCGCGTGACGGTCAACGTGACGCTGCTCGGCGGCGGCTTCGGCCGCAAGTCGAAGCCCGATTACGTGGTGGAAGCCGCGCTGCTGTCGAAGGCGGTCGGCGCGCCCGTGAAGCTGACGTTCACGCGCGAGGACGACATCGCGCACGACTACTTCCACGCGGTGTCGCTCGAAGCGTTCGACGGCGGGATCGATGCGTCGGGCAAGGTGATCGCGTGGCAGCATCGCACGGTCGCGCCGTCGATCCAGTCGACGTTCCGGGCCGGCGTCGTGCACGAGCAGCCGGGCGAGCTCGCGCAAGGCATCGCGGATCTGCCGTTCGCGATTCCGAACGTGCGGATCGAGAATCCGGCTGCGGAAGCGCACACGCGGATCGGCTGGTTCCGCTCGGTGTACAACATCCCGCATGCGTTCGGCATCCAGAGTTTCGTGTCGGAACTCGCGCATGCCGCCGGTCGCGATCCGAAGGATTTCCTGCTCGAACTGATCGGGCCTGCGCGGCGTTTCGAGCCGCACATCACGGTGAAGAACGTGAACTACGGCGAGGATCCCGCGCTGTATCCGGTCGACACCGGGCGCCTGCGGCGCGTGATCGAGACGGTCGCGCGCGAAGCCGGGTGGGGGCGCAAGCTCCCGAAGGGGCACGGGCTCGGAATCGCCGCGCATCGCAGCTTCGTGTCGTACACGGCCGCGGTGTGCGAGGTGCAGGTCGATGCGGACGGCAGGATTTCGGTGCCGCTCGTCGACATCGCGATCGATTGCGGGCCGCAGGTCAATCCGGAGCGGGTGCGCTCGCAGCTCGAGGGCGCGGTGGTGATGGGGCTCGGCATCGCGCTGCACGGCGAGATCACGTTCAAGGACGGCCATCCGGAGCAGAGCAACTTCAACGGCTTCCAGGTGCTGAGAATGAACGAGGCGCCGCGCGAAATCCGCGTGCATCTCGTTGCGCCGGACGATTTCGCGACGCCGCTCGGCGGGGTCGGCGAGCCGGGTCTGCCGCCCGTTGCGCCGGCGCTGACCAACGCGATCTTCGCGGCGACCGGCACGCGCATCCGCAGCCTGCCGATTGCCGACCAGCTGGCGAAACCGCAGGCGGGTTGACGCGGTATCTGTCCCGCGCCGGGCCGCATCGTGCGGCCCGGCCCCCTCTCGAAGCCCCGAACACCGGGACCCATGATTGGCGTGAACCGGCCCCGATGCTCGGCGTTGTCGTTTACGAACGACCGTGCTAAATTCCTGCCAGCACTTGCAGTCACGCAACCCTACATTCGGCTGGCATGGCCGGCACCCCGGGAGGCAGCACGATGAGCCTGTTGATGTCGCGACGCGATCTCGCGTTCCTGCTGTATGACTGGCTCGACGCCGAGGCGCTCGCCGCGCTGCCGCGCTACGCGGAGCACGGTCGCGAGACGTTCGATGCGGTGCTCGACACCAGCGAGCGGATTGCCGAAGACCTGTTCGCGCCGCACGCGGCGCGCGGCGACCGCGAGGAGCCGCGGTTCGACGGCGAACGCGTGACGCTTATTCCGGAGGTCGAACCGGCCGTGCGCGCGTTCGCGGACGCCGGGCTCATCGCCGCGGGTCACGACGAAGCGCTCGGCGGCATGCGCTTGCCGAAGCTGGTCGAAGCCGCGTCGTTCCTGTTCTTCCAGGCCGCGAACATCGCGACGGCCGCGTACCCGTTCCTGACCGTCGCCAATGCGAACCTGCTCGTCGCGCACGGCAGCGCCGCGCAGATCGACGCATTCGCCCGCCCGGAGCTGGAAGGGCGTTTCCTCGGCACGATGTGTCTATCCGAACCGCAAGCCGGTTCGTCGCTGTCCGACATTGCGACACGCGCCGATTTCGAACGCGATTCGCCGCTCGGCGCGCGCTACCGGCTGACCGGCAACAAGATGTGGATTTCCGGCGGCGAGCACGAGCTGGCGGAGAACATCGTCCACCTCGTGCTCGCGAAGATTCCCGACGAACACGGCCGGCTGCCGCCCGGCACGCGCGGCATCTCGCTGTTCATCGTGCCGAAGTTCCTGACCGGCGCCGATGCCGGCGCGAACGGCGAGCGCAACGACGTCGTGCTCGCCGGGCTGAACCACAAGATGGGCTATCGCGGCACGACCAATTGCCTGCTGAATTTCGGCGAAGGGACGCGTTATCGGCCGCAAGGGCGTGCGGGCGCGATCGGCTATCTGGTCGGCCAGCCGAATCAAGGGCTGGCGTACATGTTCCACATGATGAACGAAGCGCGCATCGGGGTCGGCGCGGGCGCGGTGGCGCTCGGCTATACCGGTTATCTGCACGCGCTCGACTATGCGCGCAACCGTCCGCAAGGGCGCCCGCTCGGGCCGGGCGGCAAGGATGCGGCCGCGCCGCAGACGCCGATCGTCGGCCATCCGGACGTGCGGCGCATGCTGCTCGCGCAGAAGGCTTATGTCGAAGGCGGTCTCGCGCTGATCCTGTATTGCGCGAGGCAGGTCGACGAAGCGCGCGCGCACGACGATGCGGCGGTGCGCGCCGATGCCGCGCGCCTGCTCGACATCCTGACGCCGATCGCGAAGAGCTGGCCGTCGCAGTGGTGTCTTGCCGCGAACGATCTCGCGATCCAGGTGCACGGCGGTTATGGCTACACGCGCGACTATGCGGTCGAACGGCTCTATCGCGACAATCGCCTGAATCCGATTCACGAAGGCACGCACGGGATCCAGGCGCTCGACCTGCTGGGCCGCAAGGTGAGTCAGGACGACGGCGCGTCGCTGCGCGCGCTCGATGTGCGGATCGGCGCGACCGTCGAGCGCGCGCGAGCGCTGGATGCCGGCACGCGCGAGCAGGCCGATGCATTGGCCCGGCGTTGGACGAGGCTGTGCGACGTGACGCGCCAGTTGAGCGCGATCGGCGATCCGCAGACGCGGCTGGCGAACGCGAGCGTGTATCTCGAAGCGTTCGGCCATCTCGTCGTCGCATGGCTGTGGCTCGACGTGACGCTCGCCGCGCACGGGCACGACGGCGATTTCCACGACGGCAAACGTGCGGCGGCCCGGTACTTTTTCCGCTGGGAACTGCCGAAGGTGGATGCGCAGCTCGACCTGCTGTCGAGCGTCGACACGACGACGCTCGACATGCGCGACGCGTGGTTCTGAACGTGGTTTCGACGATATTCCGGAATGCAGACGATCTTGCCGATGCCGATGGCCATCGCATGCGCGTCGTGAACCGGCCGCGCGGGGGGATCCCGCCCACCGCACCGATGCGCGGCCACGCCGCGCAAGGAGACAGAAGCGCATGAAAGCCCTGTTGTGTACCGCATTCGGCCCGATCGATCGCTTGCGCATCGAGGACGTCGCGATTCCCGAACCGGCTGCCGGGCAGGTCCGGATCCAGGTGAAGGCGGCATCGCTCAATTTTCCCGACGCGCTGATCGTCCAGGGGCTGTATCAGGTGAAACCGGCGCTGCCGTTTTCGCCGGGCGCCGAGTTTGCCGGCGTGATCGACGCGGTCGGCGAGGGTGTCACCGCGTGGCGACCCGGCGATTCGGTGATGGCGTTTACCGGACACGGCGGGTTCGCGGAGCAGTGCGTGGCCGATGCGCACCAGCTCGCCGCCCTGCCGCCGGGAATGACGTTCGAGCAGGGCGCGGCGCTCGTGCTCGCCTACGGCACGTCGCTGCACGCATTGCAGCAGCGCGCGCACCTGCAGGCGGGCGAGACGCTGCTCGTGCTGGGCGCGGCCGGCGGCGTCGGGATCGCCGCGATCGAGATCGCCAAAGCGCTCGGCGCACGCGTGATCGCGGCCGCGTCGAGCGCGGACAAACTCGCGCTGTGTCGCGAAGCGGGCGCCGACGAGACGATCGACTATACGACCGAAGACCTGCGCCGCCGCGTCGACGAGCTGACCGGCGGACGCGGCGCCGACGTCGTCTACGATCCGGTGGGCGGCGCCAGCAGCGAAGCGGCGCTGCGTGCGACCGCGTGGCGTGGCCGGTTCCTCGTGGTCGGCTTCGCGGCCGGCGAGATCCCGAAGATCGCGCTGAACCTCGCGCTGCTGAAGGAGCGCGACATTCTCGGCGTGTTCTGGGGCGATGCGGTGCGGCGCGATCCGGCGCAGCATGCCGCGAACATGCGGCTGCTCGCCGAATGGTTCGCGGCCGGCAAGGTGCGGCCCGCGATCACCGAACGCGTATCGCTGGCCGGCGCGGCCGACGCGATCGCGCGGATGGCGAACCGGCAGGTGAAGGGCAAGGTGGTGATTTTTCCGGACGCGTGATCCGGTTTCGCCGCGCGGCGATTCGAAGCAGGCCGCGCGGCGGGTTCTTCATGAAAGCGGGCACGGTGCGACCTGCTGTAAAGAGCCGCGACCCGGTTTCCGTTCCGTCCAACCTCGATGCTGGAGACTCAGATGACACACGCCCCGCTGCATCTTCATCCCGCTGTCGCGAAATCGCTCGAGACATGGCATGCGATGGTCGAGCGCAAGGATTTCGGCGCGCTGGAATCGATCGTCCATCCGGACGCCGTGTTCCGTTCGCCGATGGCGTTCAAGCCGTACGGGCCGGCGCCCGCGCTGCTGATGGCGCTGCGCACGGTGATCACGATTCTCGAGAATTTCACGTATCACCGCCAGTTCGTGTCCGACGACGGCAAGAGCGTCGTGCTGGAGTTCGGCGCGACCGTCGGCGACAAGGCGTTGAAGGGAATCGACATGATCCGCTTCGACGACGACGGCCGGATCGTCGAGTTCGAGGTCATGATCCGGCCGTTCAATGCGCTGCAGGCGCTCGGCGCGGAAATGGGCGCGCGGCTCGGGCAGCAGTTGCCGGCGTTCAAGACTGGCGGCTGAACAGGGTGGGGCTATGGCGTAGCCGGCTCGCGGCTGCGCTGCGGAACCTGCGCGCGAGGCCGTGCGAAGCGTCGACGAGCCGCGCAGCAAGCGCGCGTTCGGGGTGCGCAACCGGCCGCGAAGGGGGCGACAAACCGGCCGCCGCGCTGGCCGGCGCGATCCTGCTCGTGTGGGCCGATGTCGCCGCACGCACGCTCGCGGCGCCGGAGGATCTGCCGATCGGCATCGTGACCGCACTGTTCGGCAGCCTGTTCTTCGCCGTGCGGCTGCGTCGGTGCTGAGCGCAGGCGCCGTCAGGCGAGGGCGGGCCGAATCCCGTGGCCTGTCTTCATCGAAACGGGATGACCGTGTCCGTGCCGCTGCGGCGGCGCCTATCGGCGTGCGGGGTCGCAACGTCCTGCGCGACGTCGAAGAGGCTGTCCGGCAGCGCACGTACGGGCAGCGTGATCACGAAGCGTGCGCCGCCGAGCGCCGAATCCTCGAGCCGCACGTCGCCGCCGTGCACCTGTGCGACGCGCCGCACGATTGCAAGCCCGAGCCCGAAGCCGCCGGTTTGCCGGTCGCGACTCGAGTCGAGCCGCTGGAACGGCTCGAACACGCGGGCGCGCTCGGCGGCCGGGATGCCCGGCCCGTCGTCGTCGACGCTCAGCACGAGCGCCCCGGACCGATCTCGCGTGGCGGCCAGCACGACCTTGCGCGACGCATAGCGGGCGCCGTTACGGATCAGGTTCAGCAGGGCACGGGCGACGAGCTTCGGATCGCATACGTGGGTCGCGGGCGCGTCGAGCGTCGACACGTCGAGTGCGATGCCGCGATCGGCGATGTCGTCCGCGACGTTGCCGGCGACGCTGTCGAGCAGCGCGTCGACGACGACCTCCATCGGCGCGAGCTCGCTCGCACCCTGTTCGAGCCGGCCGATCGTCAGCAGCTCGGTGACGAGCTCGTCGAGTTCGCGCACGTCGCGCCGCAGCGCGTCGCGGCGCTCGCGCATCCGGCCCGTTTCGTCGGAATCGGCGAGCAGCGCGAGCCCGAATTCGAGCCGGGCGAGCGGCGTTTTCAGTTCATGCGAGATGCCGTGCATCATTTCGCGCTGCTGCTTGATCGACGCCTCGATGCGCGCGGCCATGTCGTTGAACTGCTGCGACAGCTCGTAGATGTTCGACTTGCCCGACAGCTTCACGCGCGTCGACAGCATCCCGGCGCCGAATGCGCGCGCGGCGTCCTGCAGCCGGCGAATGTCGCGCCAGTGATGGTGAATCCAGAGCACCACCGCGAACAGCGTCGCGAGCGCGAGCAGCATGTACGCATAGATGCGGATGTCGAGGTCGGGCGCCTCGATCGGCCGCGCATGCAGCACCGAGCCGTCCGCGAGCGGCATGTAGTAATCCTTGCCGTCGTAGCTGATCGCGATTCGGCCGGCATCGAGATCGCGCAGCGGCGCGCCGCTCAGTTGCGCACGCGCGTCGGCCATCGACATGAACCCGAACCCTTCGCGGCCGTGCAACGCCAATTCGCGCAAGGCGAGCTCGCGCTGCGCGCCCGGATGGCGCTCGAGGTAATCGTTCAGCACGAACGCATAGGTCGTCAGCGAGTCGCGCTGCGCCTGCGCGACGCGCTCGTAGAAGATCCGGTCGAACGACAGCTGGATGAAGACGATCGACGCGCCGACGCACAGGATCACGACGAGGTACAACCGGAGCAACGGGCGCAGCATTTACTCGTCCCACGCAGAAGGGCTGAACAGGTAGCCGCGGCCCCAGATCGTCTTGATCTTGTGCGGCTCCGATGACGCGTCCTCGAAGCGGCGGCGCAGCTTCGAGATGCCGGAATCGACCGAGCGGTCGAGCCCGTCGAATTCGATGCCGCGCAATTGCTTGAGGATGTCGTCGCGGCTCAGCACGGTGCCGGCCGCGCGCGCGAGGATCAGCAGCAGGTTGAATTCGGCGGTCTTCAGCTCGACAGGCTCGCCGCGCCACGTGACGGTGCGGTTCGGCGGCGAGATCGTCAGTTCGCCGAATACGAGCGCGTCGGGCGCGACGGCGCTCGCTTCCGCCGCGGCCGGCTGCGCGCGGCGCAACAGCGCACGGGCGCGCGCGACGAGCACGCGCGGCTCGATCGGTTTCGTCACGTAGTCGTCGGCGCCGGTTTCGAGCCCGGCGACCTGGTCGTACACGTCCGCGCGCGCGGTCAGGATCAGCACGGGGACATTGGTGAACGCGCGGATGCGCCGGCAGACTTCCATGCCGTCGAGATTCGGCAGCATCAGGTCGAGTATCACGAGGGCCGGCTGGTGCTCGCGCACCGCAGCGACGGCGAGGTCGCCGCGCCGCACGACCGTCACCGCGAATTCATAGCCGTCGAGGTATTCGCGGACGAGCTGCGCGAGGCGATCGTCGTCCTCGATCAGCAGCACACGGTATTTGAGCGGAACTTCGTTCATGGTCTCCTCAGGATGCGCGCGCCATCTCGTTCCCGGCAGCCCGATGCACGGTGCGGCACGCGAATTCTATCCGGCGGACCGGCTGCCGGGGCAGCGGGGCGACAATCTCGAACAATCGAACACAATTGCGCACAGATTCTCCGCACATTCAGGACAGTCTCGGCGCAGGGCGGCCCCTAGACTGCGGGCTTCGTCACTCGGATCTCGATATTGTGCGCCCATCCCTTCGCCGCTACCGCTATTGCATGCCGCTCGCCGGCCTGACCCTCGCCGCCGCCGCCCACGCGGAAAACCAGTACTCGTTGTCGCTCGGCGGCGGATTCGCACCGCGCTATCAGGGCAGCAACCAGTATCGCGGCGTCGTCGCGCCGTCGTTTTCCGCCACGTTCGGCAACGGCTTCTTCGTCGACAGCACGCAGGGCGCCGGCTACCGGCTGAACCTGCCGCACGGTGCGTTCGTTTCGGCGGCGGTGAGCTACGACGCGGGCCGCGCGGACGAGAACCGCTTCGACCTGCCGGGCTCCGACTATCTGAAGGGGATGGGCCGGATTCCCGGCTCGGTGCTCGTCGGCGTGCGCGCCGGCGTGACGCTCTTCGATGCGGCGGAACTGAGCATCACGGTCGACACGCCGGTGACTCACACGTCGCGCGGCGTGTCGGGGCACGTCGATCTTGCGGTGCCGGTACTCAAGACGTCGCAGCACCAGATCGTCGTGACGGGTACCGTGCATGCGGGCTCGGGACGCTACATGCAGACCTTCTACGGCGTGACCGACGCGCAATCGATGACGAGCCGGTTCCGGCCGTATTCGGTGAGCGGCGGGATCGACAGCGCGGCGATGGCGGTGGCGTGGAACTGGACGCTGACGCGGCACTGGTCGGTGCTCGCGACCGGCGGCGTGACGCGGCTGCTCGGCCGCGCCGGCGACAGCCCGATCGTGCAGTCGCGCAACACCTACTACGGCATCGCGGGCGTGACGTACAAGTTCTGAGCGGATTGCCGGCGCGGGCCGGCGCGCAGGTGCACAGGATCCAGCTGCGTCGCGCCGTCGCTGCGAGCCGCGTGCGGTAACATGCGGGCGGGTTCGGCGTCAGGCCGGCCCTGCGACGCCGGTGCGCCGAGGCGGCTCGGCCGGGTCGCGAAAAGCCGCCGTTCGCCGACCGGCTCCATCAGGAAACGGCCGGCAGCGTGCGGAACCGATCACGCATGCGATGCCCGGTCGTGCACGAATGCCGCACAGGGACCGCCGGGCCGCGACAGGGAGAAACCGATGAAGAACACGATCGCGATGCTCGTTGCACTCGTTGCAGGTGCAACCTTTGCAGGATGTGCGGACATGGACACGAAGCACCCCAACGCTACCGCGGGCGGCGCGGCCAGACCTCCTTTGGCGCCGGGCGCCGCGCAGGTATGCAAGGCGAATGCCGCGCCGGACGATGCGCTGGTCGGCAAGACCGAGACCGATGCGACCGCGCTGCTCGACGGCTGTCTGTGGCGCGTGCTCGAGCGTGACGGGAAGTCGTTACCGGGCACGATGGATTACCGGGAGGAGCGCCGCAATCTCGGCATTCGCGACGGGAAAGTGATCTGGGTGCGGCGCGGGTGAGGCATTCGGCCGCCGACGAAAATCGGTTGCGGTTGATGTCGCTTCCGTGAGTGCGGCTATTGCGGGTATGCACATCGCGCGGCCGATCGGTCGGCAGCACGCGTCGCGATTCATCGCTGCGGGCGCGGTATCGATGGCTGCGGCGGTCGGGCGCCGCATCCGTTGTAGACGGGGCACGCACGACGCGTCCCGTCACGCCGCGACCGTTCCGGATTGCGGCACCGATGCAGTGGTGTCGACAGTCGTCGCCGGCGTGACGAGCATCACGCCCCGTGCGAGCGGGTCGCTGACCGATGCCGTCAATACCGCTTGTCCTTCCTCTGTCGCGTGATCGGCGGCGACGGCCAGCACAGCGAGCGCGAGCGCCGCGCCGCTTGTCCCGTTGGCGAGCCCGAGGTGGCGACTGCGCTCGGCGGCATCATCGCCCCAGATCTGCTCGCTGACCGTCATGACTTCGGTGCGGCGGCTGCGGCGTTGATCGGCGTCGGTGACGAATCCGGGTGTCGACAGGTCGGGGCGTAACGTCGACAAGCGCGTACCCGCCGCAACAAGCAACTGTTCGAGCGTCGTCGCTTCGGCCTTGCCGTGATCGGCGGAACCCGCGCGGCGCGCGGCCGCGAGCCGGTGGATCGACGGGACGGACATCGCATGCGGTGTGTCGGGATGGCCGAGCAGCAACGCACATGCGCCTTCGCCGGGCATCATGCCGTTCGGCCGATCGCGGCCGTAGAGCCGGCCTGCGCGATCCAGCGCGTCGACTGCGTCCTGGCTTGCGGTGGAGTCGAACGCGAGGACGACGTGCAGCTCGCCGGACGATTGCAGGTGCAACGCCTGGATCAGTTCGTCGACGACTGCCCATGCTTGCACGGGATCGGCGACCGTGCGCAGTTGCGCACGGACGATGCCAGGCGCGACGGCTTCCCGCGCTGCATGTGCATCGAGCCATGCCGCGAGCGTGGTGGCGACCGGTTGCCAGCGCTCCGGCATCAGCAGATGGAGCCTGAGCGGCGGCGCGTCGGCGGCCGCGCCGGACAACACGGCATGACGCTCGCGCAATTCGTCGAGTGCGTCGGCGGCCAGCAGCAGCCCGCGCCAGTGCTCGTCCTGCAGCGTTTCCTGCGCGTCGGGCGCAAGCAGGCTCGTATCGAACCGGTCGAGCGACACCGATTCGACGGTGCTCGCGAATACGCCGGTTCCGTCCGGGCGTTGCAGTTCGGGATGAAGCGCGACGGAACGCTCTTCACGGGCCGCCGCATCGATGTCTGCGGTCGTCGCCCCCGTCGGCAGCCTCACGCTGCTGTCGAGCAGCAGGGCCGACCACGTGTGCGACGTTGAATCCCGCGGGGCAGAGGCGTCCGTCGATGCGGACGAACTCGGCGGTGCGGCGGCCGCGAGCGCCGGATGCGGGCCGAGCCCCCGGCGCAGCCATGCCACGCAGACGGCGAGGGCCGCCGGCAGCACGAGCCCGCACAACACCAGTTCCCTGGTGGTGGGTGCATGCCGGGTCGTTTTCCACCAGACGAATACGGCGATCCACACTGCGATGAACAGCGCGGCGACGAATGCCGTCTTGCGCAAGCGCGTGATCATTTCCGTCGATTCTCCCCGTGACATGCGGCGTCGCGTATCAATTGCCGTCGCTGCCCGCCGTCCGGCTTGCGAGCAGCACGGCGCCGCAGGCCGTCTTGTAGCCGTCGCGCGCGACGCCTTCGCCCTGTACGATCATCGTATCGTCGCCGTCGACGATGTAATTCGGGCCGTGGATCGGACACGTCACCGTGTCGTTGCGGCGCGCAATGCCCCGGCCGTCGACCGACGACAGCGTCGACGCACTGGTCACGGTGCCGCCATGGCTGTGCTTGTCCCCAAGGACGATGAAGGGTTGGGTCATCCGGATAGGCCTCCTGGCTGGAATCATCGACGATGCATCGCGACTTTCGCCGCCGGGTGCGGGAGCGCATCGGTCATCGGCAACGTTTTTCGAATCGATTTCGGCTAAATCGGGCATTTATTACCTTTCGGCAATAATTGCCTGTTTCCGATTGAGCCGTAATATAGCTTTCGAACCGAAGGCCGTCATTATCGGACGTGATGCCCGCACGTCAAGGGCTGCTTTTTTAAATCTAGGTCCGTTTGCCTATGGTGCAGCCCGCCTACGTAATCTAAAATAGTAAGCTTGAAATAGGGGTCGCATCATCTGGTCCAGTTGGCGTGCGTTCAGCCAGACAGTGGACGGTGCTGCGGGGCCGCGTGTGTCCTGCCGGTTCGGCATGGCGATCGCGAGGCCGGCAATCGTGCATCATCCCGTGTTGGTCGCACCAATATCTAATTTAAAAACGTCAAATCCTGAGAGAGCGGGACCGCATGAGCGTCATCACGGAATTTGCGTCTCTTTTTGGCGCATTCAATCGCTTGTATTCGCTGGACGGATCCGGCGCGCTGGCCGCGTTTCAAATCGAGCGCTGGACCGGCCGCGAATCGCTCTCCGATCTCTTCGAATGGAACGTCGATGCGCTGTCGACGGATCCCGCACTGGATCTCGACGCGATGCTCGGGCAACGTGTCGCGATTCGTACCACGCTCGCGAACGGCACGACGACGCTGCGCAGCGGTCTCGTCGCCGAGGCCGAGTGCAGGGGTTACGACGCAGGCCTCGCTCGCTATCATCTGCAGATCGTGCCGTGGCTCGCCGCACTCACGCATGCGCGCGACGAGCGAACCTTCGTGAACCAGACGCTTGCCGACGTGCTCGACACGGTGTTCGCGCCGTACGCCGGGATCGCGCGGTGGCGCCTCACGCCGGATGCCAGCCGGCGCCTCGATGCGCTGGAGCCCGTTGCGTATCGCGTGCAGTATCGAACCCATACGCACTACGAATTCGTGCAGCATCTGCTGGCCGAGGCTGGCCTCGGGTTCTGTTTCGTCGAAGACGAGGACGCGCCTAGCGGGCACACGATGCTGGTCTTCGACGACAGCGCGCAACTGGCCGAGGACGATACGTCCGCGCGACGCGGCGGGGTACCGCGCCGCTCGAGCGGGACGGCGACCGGCACCGACGACGTGATCCTCGGAATCGGGCAGTCGCTGTCGCTGACGGCCGATCGCATCACGCTGATCAGCAGCGACTATCGCGTGAACCGGGCGACTACCGCGAGTACGACGCTCGGCCGTCCGGGCGGCGCGCGGGAACTCTACGACGACGTCGGGCCGGAGGCGTTCGACAGCTTGCGCCAAGCGGAAGATACGGTACGGCGCCAGGCCGATGCGATCGTGTCGCGCGCCAGTTTCTGGACCGGCTACGGCACGCTGCGCACGGCGCGCGCAGGACGCGCGCTGAAACTCGTCGATGCCGGTTGGCAGCCCGTGCGCGGCGTCGCGGCGCCCGAGGATTTTCTGCTGACGCGCGTCGAGCATGTCGGGATCAACAATCTGCCGTCCACCGTCATGGAGGCCATCGAACGGCAACTCGGGCCGTTGCCGGCGACGGCGCTCGATCCGCGCGTGGTTCGGCAAGCGCAGGCTTGCGGCTATGCGAACCGGTTCGATGCGGTGCCGCGAACGCAGGTCTGGCGGCCCACGCTGGCCGACGAAACCGGGCAGCGACTCAATCCGGTTCCGACGGCGCTGGGCGCGCAGACGGCGATCGTCGTCGGGCCGGCAGGCGACGCGCGGCCCGGTTCGACGGGACCGGTGCACGTCGATGCGCAGGGGCGGTTACGCGTTCGCTTCCACTGGCAGGCGCAAGACGATGCGGGTACGTATCCGACGCGCGCCATACAACGTCTCGCGAGCGACGGGCACGGCCTTCAGCAGGTACCGCGCATCGGCCATGAAGTCCTCGTGCAGTTTCACCACGGGCTGATCCACCGGCCAATCGTGCTCGGCGGTCTGTTCAATGGCCGCGGCGAAGGCGGCGAGTCGCCTTCGCCGGGCGGAGCGGCCGGCAAGCCGCTCGACGCGTCGATCTACACGCAGGCAGGCGATCATGCGCCGAGCGCGCAGGGCAATCTGGCAAGCGGGCTGAGCCCCGCGTGGCATGGCGCCGGCGGCGGCACGGATCGCCACAATCACGCCGGCGCGCTGTCGGGTTTCAAGAGTCAGGGTTTCGACGGGCAAGGCCACAACCAGCTCGTCGCCGACGATTCCGACGGCATGGGACGCCTGCAGATGGCGACCACGCACGCAGCCACGCAATTGAACCTCGGTCATCTGCGTCATCAGGCGGACAACTATCTCGGCAGTTTCCGTGGCCAGGGCGTCGAATTGCGTTCGGACGCATACGGTGCGATGCGTGCGACGCGCGGCCTGCTGGTGTCGAGCTATGCGCCCGCTGGCGCCGCGCAGCCGGTGGGCGATGCGTCCGCGCTGCAGGGGCTGCTCGCGCGGCACACCGCATTGGTTCGGCGATTCGACCGGACGGCCGATACGCATGGGACGCTGCCGTTCGCCGCGCAGCGCGGCGTGGAACAGGCGGGCCAGTCGTCGCTGAACGGTAGCGCCGCGCCGCTCGATGCGCTTGCGCAGAGTTTCGCGACGACGGTCGGCGCGGACGGTTACGCGCAGGCGTCGGCCGACGCCGCCCGGCGGTCGACGGGCAACGCATTGCCGCACACGGGCGACGCCGTGCTCGGCATCGAGGCACGGGGCGGGTACGGGCTGGTTGCCGGGCAGGCGCTGCAATGGGCGGCCGGCGAAACGCTGTCGCTCGGCAGCGGTGGCGACTTCAATCTCGCCGCTGCGCAGCAGCTGCGCATTCACAGCGGGCAGGGCATCGGCTGGCTGGCCGGCGCGAGCCATGCACAGGGTGTCGGCATCGGCATGATCGCCGGCAAGGACGGACTGACGTTGCAGGCGCAGCGCGATGTGCTGGGCCTGCGCGCGCGCGACGATCTGAAGCTCGCCTCCGCGAGCGCGGACGTCGAGATCGCCGCGAAGAAGACCGTGCATCTCGCGGTGAGCGGGGGGGCGCACGTGACGATCGAAGGTGGCGACGTCACGTTCGGTTGCCCCGGCAAATTCGTCGTGTATGCCGCGCAGCATGCATTCGTGGGCCCTGAGCAACTGAATACGCCGTTGCCGCAGTTTCCCGAAAAGGTTTGTGTCGAATGCCTGCTGCACGCGATGCAGTCGGGCAGCGCACTCGCAGGCAAGGCGATCTGAGCATGACGATCGAGACGACCGACTGGATTGACCACTATCCCGACGACACGCCGGACCGGCTGAATGCGCTGTTCGAGCGCGTGCCGGCCGACCGGCGCTGGCACCTGCTGCTCGACATGGGTTTCGCGCCGGCGCTGCGTGACCGGATGCCCGCGGTCGAGCGCGACGATGCCGTCGTCGTGTTGTACGAAGGTGTGTACGACGGCGACGACCTGCTGGCGATGTCGCCGTGCCTCGTGCCGTTGCCGGCCGACGCGGCGGCGCGCCGGGCGATGCTGGACACCGTGCTGCGCGAGACGTCCGGACGACCGATGGTGAGCCTGCTGCGCGGCGCGCGCGATACGGCCGCACTCGCCGCGCATCTGCGCGGACAGATGGAGGCGAGTGCGGCGGCCGACGGCGAAGCGTTTCTGGTGCGTCTCGCCGATACGCGTTGCCTGCCCGCATGGCTCGCGGCGCTGACGCCCGCACAGCGCCGCCGCTTCACGGACGGCATCGACGCGTGGCACGTATTCGATCGCACCGGGGCGCTCGTTGCGCTCGATTTCGACACCGTGGGCGAGGCGGCGGGCGGCGATGCGGGCGCCGGGCGCGACGGCGAGCCATACTTGCTCGACGACGAACAGATCGAACGGCTTCGACAGGCTGCGAAGATCGACACGCTGATTTTTCATGTTCGCCAGCGTCCGGAGAGTTTCGGCCGTCTGGTGGCTGCGCCCTCGCAAGTCCATGCGTGTGTGAGTGCGGCATGGGCGCGGCACGACGGTCCGCCGGCGGCGGCGTCGCGAGCCGCGCTCGATGCACTTGTGGCGGCCGGGTATCTGGTGACGGAGCTCGCGCCGGCGATGTCGTCCACATAGAACGATGCGGGTTCGCGTGCATGCGACAGCGCACGTGGTTGATAGCGATCCGCGCCGGACGGCGTCGGAGAAGAGGATGAAAAGATGAGTTTGAATGCCGGTTCCACGACGTTTGCCGCTCGGCTGCTGATGTTCACGGCCATCCTGCTCGGGACGGCCGGATGCTCGCGCGCGACCGACGTATCGCCTGCCGAGTCCAGTGCAGCCGGGGCGTCGAGCGTCGCGAGCGCGGTGGCCGCATCCGGCACGTTGGGGCTGAAGCTGAATGCCCTCAACTACACCGACGTTCCGATCGGCACGTTCTACGTCGACGGCACCTGGGGCGGGACGGTACCGGCGCGTATCGGCAGCGGCGGCGGCGCGATCATCTGCTGTGTCGCGTTGCCGAAACAATGGCATCCGGGGCTGACCGTCAACCTGCAGTGGCGGGACGACGACCTGTACAGGAAGGATCCGAAGGCGCTTGCGAGCCGGGTCGTACCGGTCGAGCGCTACGACACATTCTCGGACGGCTTCCTGTGGGTCCTGTTCTTTCCGCACGATCGAATCAAGGTCTATGCGTCTCAGTGGATGCCCGGCTACCGCGGCTTTCCTGAAAATCTCCAGGCGCCCGACGAAGCGTGCCCGGGGAACTTCACGTTGCGCAACAGCGACCCGCAGTGCCGGAATCCCGACAAGAGGATCACGCGATGAGTTTCCGCTTCGCGAGCGCCGACCGACCTGACGTCGGCGTCGTCACACGCGAGGAGCAGGACGCGATCATGCGTCGGCTGCACGACGACGACGGGATGAGCTGCTGCAAGACGCTGCATGTCGGTATCTTTTTCGACGGCACGCGCAACAACGCCGATCGCGATCGCGCGGGCGGCAAGCACAGCAACGTCGCGCGGCTGTTCGACGTGTTTCCGCGCGACAAGTATCACAGTGCCATTTACGTGGCCGGCGTCGGCACGCCGTTCGTCGACGAGATCGGCGACCAGGGCGTTGGGCTGCAGGCCGCCGCCGGCGCCGCGACGGGATGGGCCGGCGAGGGGCGCATCAACTGGGCGCTGCTGCAGATCCACAACGTCGTGCATGCGCACGCGTTCGGCAATTCGCTGTCCGCGGCGCTCGGCAAGAGCGACAAGGAACTCGCGAAGGCCGTCAGCGTCGACCTGAATTTCAAGGGCATCGATCTCGGCGGCAACCCACCCAAGCCGGGCAGTCTCGGCGACATCAACGCGCGCGGCAGTTCGAGCGTCGGTGCGCTCAAGCTGATGGCCGCCGAGCAGAACGGGATCGAACTGACGTGGGATCGCGACACGATCTGGGCGCAGCTCAAGGGCGAAGTCGATACGGCGAACTGGACCGCGACGATGCGCGCGTGGGACGAGAAACGCCGCGTCGCATTGCGGGCCCGGTGCGCGCAGCTGCAGGCGCGCGTTGGAGATCTGCTGGTGAAGGGCAAGCCGAAACTGCAGCGCATTCGCCTGTACGTGTTCGGTTTTTCGCGCGGGGCGGCTGAGGCCCGCACGTTCTCGAACTGGCTGGCCGACGCGCTGGACCCCGATTTCAGCCTGTGCGGCGTGCCCGTGTCGTACGACTTCCTCGGCATCTTCGATACGGTCGCTTCGGTCGGCATCGCGCAAAGCACGGCCGCGACGCTGTTCGACGGGCACGGCGGCTGGGGGCGCAAGGAACTGATGGGCGTGCCGCACTACGTGCGCCGCTGCGTCCATATGGTCGCGGCCCACGAGCCGCGCGGATCGTTCCCGCTCGACCTGATCGATGCGTCGCGGGACGGGCATGAGGAGATCGTCTATCCGGGCGTGCATTCGGACGTCGGCGGCGGTTACGGGCCGGGCGAGCAGGGGCGCGGCACCAGCGATGCGGACAAGCTGTCGCAGGTGCCGCTGCTCGACATGTATCGCGAAGCGCGCAAGGCCGGTGTGCCACTCGATATCAAGGGGCCCGGTGTCGCTGCCGAAGCGGCGGCGGCGTTCGCGATTTCTCCCGCGCTCAAGCGCGCGTTTTCCGCCTATGTGAGCACGAGCGCCGACTATTACTACGCGAAGGAGCACGGCACGCCGGGCCTGATGCGCGCGCACTACGGGCTTTACCTGCGCTGGCGCAAGATGCGGCTCGACAATTTGCGTTCGCAACCGTCGTTTCTCGCCGCCAAGGCTGCCTATCCGCAGGATGCCGTCGATCTCGACAGCGCGAACGAGGAGCTGCGGCTCGAATGGCGCGACCTGCTCGAGTGCGAGAAGGAAGGCGGACCGACGGTGAGTCGGTACGCAGGCAACACGGTCAGCCGGAAGATCACGCAGAACCCGAAGGCGGCGGCCGTCATTTCGCCGGCCGTCCTGCCGATCGCCGCAGGCCTGCAGTCCGCGATTCCGTTCGTCGGCCCGCTGGTGCGCGCGAGCGCCAAGCGTGCCGAGGATTTCTTCCAGTTGCAGCTCGAAGAGAAATGGAAGCAGTGGCTCGAGGTGCGGGGCGACTGGAACATGGGGCCGCCGCAAGCGCCGATCAGCGCGCTGTACGACAACTTCATGCATGACTCGCGCGCGTGGTTCAAGCCGCTGGGCGACGATGACGATGTGTGGAACCTCAAGCAGATCAAGGCGCTGAAAACCCGTCAGGCCGAGTTCGAGCGCCAGCACGCCGAATGGAAGAAGCGCCAGCAACTCGGCATGCCGGGACCGTCGCAGATCATGCAGATGATGGGGGCGGGTGCGCTCGGGCTCGGACCGGCCGCCAACGTCGCGCCGGAGCCTGAACCGCGTTCGCCGCTGACCGCGCAGCAGGCCGACATCCTGAAACGTTACGACGCCGCGCAGCAGGCTGCACGGAAAGCCCGCGCGGCCCGGGATGCCACCGCGCCGACCGACAGCGCCGTGTTGACCGACCCGAAAGTCACCGGCGGCCTCGCGCTGCAGGATTCGGGGCGCGAGTTTTCGTTCGTCTGGGGGTATCTGCGCTGGCGCACCGTCTACGTGAACGGCGTACGCTGGGACGCGCCCCATGTGCCGAGCGTGCAGGAAGACATGGAGGCGATGCGTCAGCAGATGCAGCGCAACGTCGACATGAGCAAGCTGTTCCGATGAACCGATTGGATACGAACCAGCCGGCGCGACACGCATTCGCGCGCGATTGCCGAGAAACGACATGGATCTAGTTGCCGCATTAACGGGGTACGGGCAAGCGACCCGTCATATCCAGATCGATACCGTGATGCCGGGCGCCTTCGTGGTCGAGCGCTTTCACGGTCGTGAGGGGATCAGCGAATCGTTCCGGTTCGAGATCGACGTGCTGTCGAGCGAGCCGTTTCTCGATCTCGCGCCGCTGATCGGCAGCGCCTCGCGGCTGCGTCTCGCGACGGCGGCGGGCGAACGATGCTGGAACGGCTACGTCACGCATGCCGCTTATGCGGAGAGTGACGGCGAGTTCACGCGTTATCGGCTCACGATGGAATCGTGGCTCGCGCTGCTGCAACTGCGCCGCAATTGCCTGTATTTCGTCGACCTCGATGCCGAGGGGATCTGCGAGCGCGTGTTCGGCGACTATCCGGAAGCGCACTGGCGCTATGAACGCGTCGAACCGCTGCGATCGTATCGCTTGCGTGGCCAGTATCGCGAAACCGATCTCGATTTCGTGTTGCGGCAGTTGTCCGAGGCCGGGTTGTCGTTTCGCATCGAGCACGGGCAGGACGCGGGGAAGGCGCCGTCGGGCGACCATACCGTCGTTGTGTTCGACCGCCATGCACGGCTGCCCGACGGCAGCGCGATCGCATTCAATGCGCAGGACGTCGGCGATCCGGACGGCGTGATGACGCAATTCTCCGATCGGCGTCAGCTCGTGCCGGATCGCGTGGTGGCGACGAGCTGGAAAGCCAGGGAACTTCATGCGCTTGCCGGCCATGCTCAGCAGCCCGCCGATGCCGGCGCGCCGCTATTGCCGGTGCGGGAAATCTACGACGGCCAGCGCGCCGGCCGCTTCGACACGAGCGGCGATGCGCAGCGTTACGCCGAACAGCGTCTCGACGCGCTGCAGCTCGCGAAGCGGATCTACCGTGGCGGCGGCTCGTCGCGCACGCTCGAGACCGGCAAGGTCCATACGCTGAACGACTATCTGGGAGGCCCCCTGCGATTCGTGCCGCTGTCGATCGAGCACGAGGCCGTGAACAACCTCGGCGCGCAAATCGGGCAGTTGTTCGGACGCGGCGAGCTCGACAAGGGCCTGTATCGCAACCGCTTCGTCGCGGTGCCGGAAGGCACGCCGATCGTGCCGCCGTTCCGCGACCGGCCGACTGTGTACGGGGTGCAGACCGCAATCGTGGTCGGCGAGCCGGGTGGGCGCGTCAGCAGCACGCGCGATCACCAGGTCCGCATCCAGTTTCCGTGGATGCGCGGTGTCGCGCCGCTGCCGGGCGGCTTGACGGATACGGCAAGCCGGTCCAATCCGGCCGGCCACGCGCCGGGCGATCACCGTTCGGGCATCCTGGCTCGCGTCGCCGAACAGGCGGCCGGGCCGAATTTCGGTCATGTGTTTGCGCCGCGTGTGGGGGCGGAAGTGGTGGTCGGCTTCGAGTCGGGCAACATCGATGCGCCGGTCGTGCTCGGCCAGGTGTACGGCGGGCGCGTGCGTCCGCCGTTCTCGGCCGGCGAGGGCAGCGACGCGAACCATTCGGGAACGCTGACGGGCCTGCAGACGCAAACCCTCGACGGGCAACCCGGCAGTCGCTGGGTGATGGACGATGCGGCCGGACAACTGCGTCACGAGTTGAGCAATTCGACTGCCGACACGCGCCTCGCGCAGGGCTATCTGATCGACCAGCAGGGTACGATGCGCGGCGCCTATCGCGGTGAAGGCTTCGAACTGGCGACGCAGGGCTGGGGTGCCGTGCGGGCCGGCGCGGGCGTGCTGCTGTCGAGTACTGCGCGCCGGCTCGGCGCGTCGACGCAGATGGATGTCGCCGAACGCGTGGAGCAATTGAAGGACGCGGCGAAAACGGCGCAGGAACTCGACACGGCGGCGATCGGTGCGCAGGCGGTCGGCCTGAGCGCGAACAAGGTGCAGACCGATTTCCTCAAGGCGATCGATCCTGCGCAGGACGGCAAGTATGCGGGCAGCGTGGGCGGTCAGAGCGCGACCAAGCCGACCGGGACGCAGCGCGACGGCGGCGATCCCGTCGAGCGATTCGCGACGCCCGCGGTGCTGATGGAGTCGCCGGAGAACATCGTGGTGACGACGCCGGACAGCGCGGTGTCGTATGCGGCGCAGCACGTTCATCTGACGTCGCAAGGCGACGCGCACGTGGGCGCTGGCGCCACCGTGGCCGCGGCGACGGGCGATGCGATGAGCCTGTACAGCGTGGCGGGCGGGCTCAAGGCGATCGCGGGGGAAGGGCCGGTGAGCGTCGAGGCGCATGCGTCGACGATGGAGATTCTCGCCGACCAGACCGTGCGCGTGACGTCGACCGACGAGCGCGTCGACGTGCTCGCGCAGGAAGCGATCGTGCTTCAGCAGGGGCCGAACCGGATCACGCTGAAAGGTGGCGACATCGTCGTCGAGACGCCGGGGCAGTTCGCGGTGAAGGCAGGTGGGCATCCATTCCCGGGGCCGCGCGCGACGAGCGTGAAGCTGCCGGCGCTGCCGGTGTTGCCGCAGGGCGATCCGTGCGACTTTCTCGTGCAGGCGCTGGCGGCGAGTCCGGCGGGGAGAGGGGCGGTGGCGGGGGGAAGTGCGGCGGGTGCGGCGAGCTCGATCGCCGGTGCGACGCTACCGACACCGCGCGGTGCCGTCGGCGCGGCGCAGGCATTTTCCCGTGCGCCCGGTCAACCGCTGCCCGCGCCTTCCGCGGCCGCACCCACGGTGGCGGATGGGGGATCGGGTCCCTCGCTCGGTTATTCGACGCCGCCACCTGTGTCAGGAGAACTGGGGGGCATGCCGAAAAAAGGTGCGGCTGCGCACAGTGGGCCGTGCAACCTTCACGTTCCCGCGATCAAGAAGGAAGAGCACACCGTCAGTATGGGGGCCGCGGACTATTATGAGACGGACGAGGGCGGCAATCCGAAGTTGAAGGATGGGAAACCCAACTGGCTTGAATATGCGGCATCGACCGGGACGTACGATATCGGCTATGCACCTGCGACGGCGACGTTGACGGCTACCGTCCGTATCAAGGTTCATTTGAAAGATCAATACTGGATCAACCAGGGGCGCGTCCATATGGATCCGTCGACGGGCAAGCCGTTTTCGGTGCCGTACAACAGCGACGGCATACGAGAAGGCTTGATCATCAGGGTAGTGGATCGACCCGGTGGTCTTGCTGCCGTGTCGGGCTTCAAGAAGCGCATCGAGGAAGGACTGAACCGGGGGAATTACTCGATGCAGCCGAAGGCGTGTCCGCTCGGCAAGGCATGTACATGCAAGGTCAAGGTGAAACTTGAAGTCGAGCTCGTTCAAACCGGGAGATGCCATGCTGAGATCAATCTCTTTCCCAAGGTGACGCGGGCGAACTCGGCGAATTGGGGGGAAGTGCAAGTCGAGTGGAACCCGCGGCAGCAACGGTATGTCCCGGTATCGACCCAGAATGCGATCGCGCATGAGAGCGGGCATCTGTTTGGCTGGCCGGATGAGTACTTTACTGACGGTGGCGCCGTGTTCGGGAAGTACATCAACTCGCGACATCTGGTCGACGTGACGATGGCGCAGCTTGACGACAACTGGCAACGCTCCACCGAAACGAACTTGATGGGCCGCGGAATGTTCCAGCAAAAGCCGGAAATTCCGAAGTACTACATGTACGGCTTCCGTGACTGGTTCAACGAAAAGACCGGAATTGACTGGGAAGTGCTGAAATGAAGCGCTCTTTTCTCGTCGTTGTGATGTCGATGATTTCTTTCGGAGTGTTGGACATGGCGCTTGCACAAGATCGCGCGGATTATTTCGAGATTCGTAGTGGACAGGGGCAGATGAATCCGTCGCCGTCGATGGTCTTCACAGCCGATGGCCACAAGGTGTCGTATTTTTCGCGGGGTCGGGATATCGACCCGATGCCGCCATCGAGTTACTTTGGAATCGGAAAATATACGGCGAGTCTCACAGGAACCTATCGCCAGCATGTCGATCTGGTGAAGGCGACGTTGAGCAGTAGGGCGATTCCCCAGATCCATGCAGTCAATAAGGGGGCCGTGCTCGTCTATTCGTTTGACAAGGGCGGCCACCATTACGAGGGTACGTACAACTACCAGTTCGACGATCAATTCAACGACAAGCTCTCGGTACTTTACGATCTTGCCCATGATTTGCTGGCGCACGGCACCCCGGAAATCAATCTGCATCCGACATTCTCGGTGCGGCCCGCGCAAGAGCATCTTGTGATCGAGGTAACGTTCTCGAACGATGGCAAGCAGGACGTGACGGTCGACGGTCCGGATCGTTGGTCGGCGGATTTGGCGCGTCCCGATTTGCAATATGTGCAGATCGGTGGCGGCAGCGACAATGTGGAATTCGACGTCAGGCTCGTCAGCAAATATCTGAGCGACACGTCCCGCCGTTACCGCCACGAAATCGTCGTCAAGCCGGGCCAGCCCGAGCGGGTGGAATTTGTCGTGCCGTACGCAGCGCTGACCTTTACCGATCATTCGGCAATGCGGCGTGTCGATGCCGGGAACTACCTCTTCGTCGGCACGGTGAACCTCGACATCCTTCGTCCGCAGGAAATGGACGGGCGGTTTTTTACGCCGATGGACCGGCTGGAAAACGTGAAACTGACGGGGAAGTGATCCTGACGTGATGCAGGCTACGCGGATCTTCGCCCCGAATTGTCGATTCGCTCCGATTCGAATCGCATGCCGGTCGAACTCGAATCCAGGAGCGAAAGCGGCATGAGATGCGCATCGATGGACCGGATATGTGGGCAAACAATCTTGCGATCCCGAGTCGGCAATGAGTCGAAGGCTGGCAGAGCAACAGCGCGGGAGCGGCGTGATGCAGATTGACGTTTCGTCGTGTGTGGTGCCGATCGGGATATGGACATCATGCCGCCGGCGAAGTATGCGGGCATCGAAAAATACACGGCAGAACTGATTTGAGACATAGCCCCGCGAACCCTGAACTCACCCATCATGTCGACCGAATCTAACCTCATCCAGACATTCTTCCGCGGCTGGTCGCAGCACGACCGGTTCCTGTGGCTGACCACGCCCCTCGGCGTGGACAAGCTCGTCGCCGAGAGCCTGCGCGGATGGGAGTCGCTCGATCGCGGCGGCTTCCGGTTTCAGATCACCGCGCTGACCGAGCGGCCCGACGTGCCGCTCGACAAGCTGATCGGTGCGCCGATCCTCGTCGAGTGGCAGGGCGCGGACGGGCAGGATACGCGGCGCCCGTTCCACGGCCATGTGACGGCCGCGGAACTCGTCGGCTACAACGGCGGGCTTGCGCGCGTGCGGCTCGTCGTCGAACCATGGCTCGCGCTGCTGCATCAGCGGGTCGACAGCTACAACTTCCTGAACGCGAGCGTGGTCGAGATCAGCGAGCAGATCTTCGCGCACTACGCGCGTGGCGCGATCGCGCCGGCATGGCGCTGGGCGCTCGCCGACCCGACGAAATATGCGAACCGCAGCCTGACTGCACAAGCCGGCGAATCGGACTTCGCGTTTCTCGAACGACTGTGGGCGGAAGAGGGCATCTTCTACTGGTTCGAACACGAAGGCGACGCGCAGTCGACGGACCTTGGCAAGCACACGCTCGTGCTGGCCGATACGAACCAGCGCTTCGCGCCCGCTGAACCCGAAGTCATCGGTTTCCACCAGACGAGCGACGGCGACCCGCGCGGCGGCATTCGGCAATTCCTGAACGCGCGCCGCTGGCGCATCGGCAGCGTGGCGCGCGCCAGCTGGGATCATCGAAGCCTGTCGACCCGCCCGTCCGGCGTGCGCGCGAGCGGCGCGGTCGCGCCGGGCGAGGATCGCGATGTCGCAGGCCCGTACGCGTTCCAGACCGCTGCAATCGGCGACCAGCGCGCGCAGCAGCAACTCGACGCGCAGCGCGTGGCGGCGCTGCAGACCGAAGGCAGCGGCACGCGTCGCGATTTGCGGCCGGGGCTGCACTTTGCGATGTCGCAGCATCCGTCGCTCGATCCATCGCGTGCGTTCGTGTGCTTGCGCGTCGAGCACGACGCGCGTGCGAACGTGAGCGCCGACGTGCACGGCGCGATCGCTCAACGGCTCGGCGCGATTCCGCCGATGCTCGATGCCGCGCCCGGCGAGCCGGGCGGCGCGCAGGCGCTGCACGCGGCATTCGACGCCACGACGCATGCTGGCGGCGCGTTGGTAGACGGCGACGAGGTGTACCGGAACCGCTTCGCCGCGCTGCCGTTCGACCAGGCTTACCGGCCGTTGGCGCCGAGCGGGCACGGTGCACGCGTGCATCCGGTCGCGGTGATGCCGGGCGCCCAGACGAGCATCGTGGTCGGCGGGGGCGATCCGGTTCATACCGAACGCGATCACCGGATCCGGATTCAACATCATGCGCAGCGCGGGCAGAATTCCGCGAGTCGCGAGGAACACCCGCGCGCGTCGAACGCGCCGGCCGACCGCGGCGCGGGCACCTGGACGCGCATGGTGACGCCAGTCGGCGGCGACAATTGGGGTGGGGTGAGCGTGCCGCGCGTCGGTCAGGAAGTCTGGACCGAATGGCTGGAAGGCCAGCCCGACCGGCCGGTCGCCGTCGCTGCGCTGTACAACGGACAGGGCAACATGGACGCGCAGCACAATGCGCTGGCGGGCGGCCCGAGCGGCAGCACGGCCAATGCGGCATCCTGGTTTGCCGGTAACGACCACGCGGCCGTGCTGACCGGCTTCAAGACGCAGGACCTGAGCGCGAGCCAGACCGGCACGGGCGGCTCGCGGCAATTCATGCTGGACGATACGGCCGGCCAGTCGAGTGCGCGCCTTTATACGACCGATCATGGCAGCAGCCTGACGCTCGGGCACATCAAGCAGGTGGAGGACAACCGGCGTTTGGCCGATCGCGGCTACGGCGCCGAACTGTCGACGCAGGCGGCCGCTGCGCTGCGCGCGGGCGCCGGCTTGCTGATCAGCACGGCGCCTGGCGTGAATCAGATGGACGCGAGTGCCGCGAGCCAGCTGCTCGCGCAGCAACGCGAGATGCTGCAAGGGCTCGCGAATTCAGCGCGCAAGCAGGGTGCGGAGCCGGGCACGAGCACGGCGCAGCCACGTGGCGCGACCGTCGACGGCACGACATCGCAACTCGCGGCGATCGAGGGCCTGCGGCAAAGCCAGGTGTCGATCGGCACAACGCGGGAAGGCGGCGGCGCGGGCGGTGCCGGCGGCGGCGGTGCGGTTGCGTGGCAGCATCCGCATCTCGTCGCGCACGGCGCGGCCGGCGTCGCCGCGCTGACGGCGCAAAGCCACGTGTGGACGTCGGGCACGCAAACCGTGCTGAGCGCCGGACGCGACGTGCAGCTCACGGTCGAGGGCAAGTCGAGCATCGTCGCGAAGGAAGGCATCGCGCTGTACACGCACGGGATCCCGGGCGGCAGCCGTCCCGTGCCGGCCGCCGGGATTGCGCTTCACGCTGCGACGGGCGCCGTCACCGTGCAGGCGCAGAATGCCGGGACGCTCGACGCCAGGGCGCAGCGTACGGTGACTGTATCGAGCGCGCAGGCAAGTGTCGCGCTGCAGTCGCCGAAACGGCTGCTGCTCACGGCGGCCAACGCGTTCCTGAAGATGGAAGGCAACGATATCGTGATCGGCGCGCCGGGCAAGGCGACGTTCCATGCGGCCCAGCACACGCTGACCGGCCCGCGGTCCGCGAACGTCCAGTTGCCGTCGATGAACAAGCCCGCATGCGTCGAATGCATGCGGGATCTCGCGCATCGCCACGAAGCGATTGCCACGCGCGGATGACGACGATGACCGCGCTGCTCCAGGCATGGGAAACGACGGCGGCGGCCGAGCATGCGGCGTTTCCGGATGCCCATCGCTATCTGTTGACCGATGCGTCGCAGTTGCCGATCAACGCGGCGCCCTGGCGCGAGTTGATTGCGCAAGGACAGGTTCACAACGTGCTCGCTGGCCAGCCCGAGGCGAGCAACCCGGAGGTCTGCGCGCTGGTGTGCGACTATCGTGCGCCGCACGTGCCGGCGTTGCTCGAACGGCAACTTGTGCGGCGGCCGTTCGCGTTTCTGTCGCTGGTCAGCGTATATCCGCTCGATGAACTCGTGCCGAAACTCGGCGTCAGGACGCGCGTGACCCTGCCCGACGATCGCGACGGGCTGCTGCGGTTCTACGACGCGGCGGTGTTCCAGACACTGGCGGGCGCGCTGTCCGAGTCGCGCTATCAGGCGCTGTTGTCGCCGTGCGTGTCGTGGACCTGGGTGCGTCGCGATGGCGCCGTCGGTACGGTGCGGCATCCGCGCCGGCACGAACGAATCTTCTACGCATGCGTGGATGCCCGCGAACTCGACGCTTTGCGGCACGAGAGCCGGCCCGACGCCGTACTCGCCGAATTGCGACGCAACGGCCGGATCCCCGTCGACGCGGATCCGTTCGACACTTACGCGCGCATGCGCCGTCTGATCGGTGTGCTGGACGCGCAGGGGTTGAGTGACGATCGACTCGCTTACCGGATCGGTGCGACGCTAGCGATGGTTGGCCACGTGGAGCTTGGCGATGAGAGCGTCGTCGCCGAGTGCATCGCTGCGTATCGGCATGATCACGACGCGTTGTGCGACGCATTGCTCGATCGCCTGATCGATCAGAGCGACCCCGCGGATGCCGAGACGAAACAGGGGGCGCAGCGATGAGCGTGCCGGCGTTGTTGTCACTGCGCGGCCGGGCCGGGCGCTTGCAATGGTGGTGCGTGACCGTGCCGTTGTTGCTCGCCGGCTCCGCGCTCGATGCGCTCGCCGATTTACCCACCGCGCAGCGGGCCCAGACGTTCGTCGATGTCGTCGGCTGGGCATTCGCGATCGTGATGATCTGGATGCTCGTGGCGGTGTCGGTCCGGCGATGGCACGACATCGGCAAGTCCGGATGGTGGACGCTTCTTCATGCGATCCCGGTCGGAGGCGCGTTCATCGCCATTGCGATGAACGGGTTCTATCGCGGGGACGACGCGCGCAACCGGTTCGGTCCGCCATCGCCGGATGCAGCTAACAACGACAGAAGTGTGTGAGGGTATCGATGAAATTCAGAGCAGGGATGCACGTTTTGGCGCTGGTCGGGCTCGGTGTGCTTGCCGCATGCGGCAAGCACGGCGTCGACGTATCGGCGGAGCCGCATAACGTGTGCGTCACCGGATACAACGAGTACGGTCGCAAGCTCCACGAATTCTGGCTCGACAACGAGCATAAGTCAGGATGCTTCGGCAATCCGTCGGCACGCGAGGACGGTGAGGCATTCGGCGGTGGCGGCGGTTTCGCCTGCGGCTGCAAGGTGACGCCGGGGCAGAAGGTGAAGCTGTTCTGGGAATTCGCGCAGCCGCTGGACGACATTCAGCGCGGTATCCAGCCCGAGCGCAAGACGATCGACGTGACCATTCCTCAGCCGGAATCGCCGACGTCGCGCTATTTGCGTGTGTATTTCCGCAAGAACGGCACGGCCGAGCTGCAGTGGGTCGACGACATGAATGCACCCGAGCTCAAACCGACGCAGGAGAAGTAACTGCCATGGCCGAAATCAACCTGAAGAAGGACGCCGTCTCCGCAGAGACGGACCGCGTCAAGGCGGAGGCCGAGCAGATGTGTCCCGCATGCGAACACATGCTGTGGGTCAGTTTCTATTTCGACGGATTCGGCTTCGGCGAGAAGGACGGGCCGCGAACCAATATCTTGAAGCTGTTCAACGCCGCGTACGACAAGAAGAACAAGAACATGCGGCGCTTCTACTATCCGGGACTCGGCGCGGATTTCGACCCCGAGGCCGGTGTGCTGCGTGAGGTCCTGAAGGACAAGGCGACGGATACGGTCAGCGAGAAGGCCGGCGACAAGCTCAAGGAGCAGACGGTCGACAAGGCCAAGGAAAAGGCGCAGAAGGCGGCCGAGGATGCGTGGAAGCAGAGCGGCAAGATCAGCAATCCGACGTTCGGAAATCGTGTGAGCGACACGTTCGATACGCTGGTCGGCAAGGCAAAGGACGGCTTGGGCGACGCGCGCAAGCGGATCGAGCGCGTGATCGAGCGGCCCGGGTCGGAAAAGAATCGCGCGCTGCGCTATCTGCGGCACGAATGGAAGGGCTTCTGGCGCGACGTCGTCAAGTATCCGTACCGGATTCCGAAAACCGTGCTGAAGGAGGTCGGCAAGGAAACACTGGGCGCGGGGGCCGAGTCGTTCCGGCTCACGCGCGATACGAAGCTGGGCGCCGCACTGTTCAATACGGGCGTGGATACGCGCCTGAAGGCGGCCGAAGAGGATTTCAAGGCGGCGGTGGCCGGCGCGAAGCAGGCCGGCACGGTGAACAAGATCCATGTCGCGATCTTCGGCTACGACATGGGCGGCGGCCTTGCACTGGCCTTTGCCAAGCAATTGCTCGACGAGGTGGCCAAGGGCGGAAAATACGACGGCGTACCGGTGAAGATCAAATTCATGGGGCTGTTCGATTGCGTGACGAACCGCTTCGACGACAACCTGCTGACGGGCTACATCCCGTTGAGCAACGCGGTGTCGTCGGATCTGATCCTGTCGCCGGACATCGAGAAATGCGTGCACTACGCGGCCGCCCACGAACTGCGCGTGTACAAGCCGCTGACGATGCTCGGTGTCGACCCGTCCGACATGCGCGGTCGGCGGCAGGAACGCTTGTTTCCCGGCGCGCAGGTGGACGTGGGCGGCGGCGCGATCGAAGGCGAGGACGGTATTTCCGACAAGCTGGCGCGCGTGCCGCTCGAGATGATGTACCACCGCGCGTACGGCGCGGGCGTTCCGATGCCGAGCCTGACCGCGCTGGCGAACGAGGACGGTGCGCTGTATCAGCAGATCGTCGCGCCGCTCGAGATCCAGAATTTCCAGCTCGACTACCGGCTGGCAGTCAAGAAGCTCGTGGCGACGACGCGCGAGATTCCGCCGCTGACGCCACTGGGCACGGGCATCGGCTATCCGTCGGCGACGCTCAAACCGTCGATCGGGCCGCTCGATTTCCTCAATCCGAAGCCCGTGCCTGACATGACGGACGGTTGCCGCGTGCCCGATCCCGCGCCGCCGCGCCCGATCGTCGTGACCGATCTGCCGAAGGACATTCAGGGCGAACTCAAGGGCCACATGGTCGTATATATCCAGTGGCTGCGCATGTGGTACGACCAGGCCGAGAATCGCACGGCCGCGGCACAGCGCAAGCCGGGCTGGCTCGGCGGTGCGGCCAATCCGCTGGCGTACGGACGTTACGAGAAGCTGGTGCGCGAGATCGATTACCAGAAGCAGCACGGTACGCGCCCGGGATACGGGTTCGATGGCAAGCAGGCAATGAAGCAGCTCGGCGGCGAACTGCCACCGTCGATATTCAACACCGATCCGCAGGCGCAAGCGCTGTTCTGGCTCTGGAATAATCCGGGCGAACGCCTGCCTCAGGTCGAGGCGATGTATCCGCTGTTCGTGAAGCACGTGCACGACAGCATGGCCGAGAGCGATGTCGAGGCGGTGTGGAGCCACCTCGTGTCGATCAAGAACTACATGAACACGCGGGCAATGCAGAAAATCGCGACCGCACCCGACAAGTCGTTCCTGGACCGAGTCGCGGACGTGTACCAGTCGCTGGTATCGACCGTATCGGCACCGTCCGGCACGACGGTCGTTCGATAGTCTGCCGCTTGCCGACTCACGCCGATTGCCGAGACGCAACCGGCCCGTACGTTACTTCGAGATATACCAGAGCGCGTCAGTGCTGACGCGCGTAGCCGGCGTTGCAGCAGCCGGCGCCTGGGGCATCGCCGGCGGCGGCGTATTCGACGTTACCGCGGTGGGCCACGTGGCCGGCATGTTCGATGGCGCCGACGCGGGCGCGCCATTCGCCGTGCTCGCTGTCGATGCCGATCCCGACGTCGACGGCGTATTCAGATACCACAGTGCGTCGGCCGACGCCGTGCGCTTGGTCGATGCATTCGCGGCCTGTTGTTTCGCCGCCGGCGCAGTGGCTGCAGCCGTTGCCGTCGTCGCGCCCGAACGCTGCGTTCCCGTTCCAGCCCCGCCCTGAGCGGTCATCCCTGCCGCACCCCGCTGCGCGCGCGCTTCGAACGGCCCGAGCTGGAAGATCAACGTTTGCGCGGGACGTGTCAGAACGGCATACGGGAATTGCAGCTCCCACGACATCAGCACGCGTCCCGACGACGTTTCGGTGAAGATCGCCGGTACGTGCTTCATGTCGCTGAACTGCACGTAGATCCGCGCGCCGTCGTCGAACACCTGGGTCGGCTTGGCCTGGTCGGCGCCGGTCACCGTCCATCCGAAGTTGTACGTACCGGCAGGCCCGGCGGGGCCGCCCTGCGGCGGCGGAGGCGGCGCGGCCGGCGATATCGACCGTGCACGCGTGACGGGCGGCGCCGACACGCTCAGGCTCGCGAACGGGTTGTACGTCTGCGCCTGTTGCGGCGGCGTGAAGGACGGTGGAAGGATGGGCATGGGAGTATCCGGCGAATCCGGCATGGTCCGGATTGCATCATAGACCTTGCGCGCGTACGCGAGGCGCTTGTCGGGCGACGCGGAGTTGTACGCGCCGATCGCGTTCCAGTTGGGGCCGAACTGGCGGATGTTCTGCGACAGGATCCACGCGCCGACGTACGCGTTGGTGCACGCATCGAACAGGCTTTCCCGCGTGATGCCTTCGCGCGCGAGCGTCGGCAGCCACGTGCTGTTGATCTGCATCAGCCCGATGTCGACCGTGCCGTTGGTATTCGTGTTCACCGCGTTCGGATTCATCCCCGATTCGACCTGCGCGATGCCGCGCATCAGGCTGACGCTCACGTGCTGGAACGCGGCCGCGTCGTCCAGGCAATCGGCCCGCGCGACGCCGCAGAGCGCGCACGAGAGCGCGATCGTCGAGGCGACTGTCAGCGTGTCGCGGCTGAGCGGGCGAGTGATATGACGCGGCATGGCAGGATGGGGCGGAATCCGGCCGCCCGGTGCAAGGAAATTACGCAGACGCGAAGTGTGCCATAGCAAGCGGGCAAATGGCTCGCGTCAAACTTTCCTTTGCATTTGTCCACGCATGCGCCGCGCATTTTTATCGCGCCGGATCACGGGTCGAGACGATGGCCGGTCGGTAAATATGGCTGGCATTTGCGCGCATGCGATTACAACGGCAGCGACTGGATCCTGACGTATTACGTCAGTTGCGCGATGAAACTGGCGATGAACGGAGCGAAAAGGGGAAATCGTCCAACGGCCGTTGCAGGAGCGAAGGAAAGCGGCATGAAAAACGGCGGCCGAAGCCGCCGTGTGCGCGATGCGAAGGCGCCGGCCACGCCGCGCGCAGCCGGCCGTCTCGAGCATGCCGTCAGAAGCGGTGACGCAGGCCGAGGTTGACCATCGTCTGCGAACTCGTGCCCGCATAACCGTACGATCCGATCGATGCCTGCGCGGCCATCGAGCCGCCGTTGCCGTCGCCGGTCTGGCCGCTCGCGTGCTGGTACGCGGCGGTCAGGTAGACGTCGGTGCGCTTCGACAGGCTGTAGTCGGCGCCGGCCGATACCTGGTGATAGGTCGCCGACGTGTCGCCGCCCGAGCGCGTGTAGCTGTAGCCGACGCCGACGAGCAGCGCATTCGTCGCCTGATAGTTCACGAAACCTTGCCCCGTGTTGTAGTGCTCGTTCGAGCCGAACACCGAACTTGCGTCGCGGCGGTACTGCGCGTTGCTGTAGCCGAGGCCGAACGTGAACGGGCCGGCGACGTACTGGCCCGCGATGCGGGCGATGCCGAGCGAGTGCGCGCTGGCATAGCCGCTGTTGATCGGGCCGTCGAACGTGCCGTCCGACGAACTGGTCCAGCCGTTGCGCAAGCCGTTCGACGCGGGGCTGTTGGTCGCGTGGAAGTAGCCGCCCGCGACGCTGAACGGCCCGTTGTTGTACGACACGGCAGCCGAGTACGATTGCGCGGCGCCGGTGCTGCCGGCGATGCCGCCGAACGAATACATCGCCGAGAACTGCAGGCCCGCATAGACGGCCGACGTGTACTTCACCGCGTTGTCGACGCGAAAGCTGTTGTCGTAGTTGTCGACGTCGCCCGGCGTCGCGAACACGCTGCCGAGGTAGTTGTCGGCGGTGATGCCCTGCACGAGATCGACGAGCGGATCGTACTGGCGGCCGAACGTGAGCGTGCCGTAGCGGTCGCTCGTCAGGCCGACGAAGGCTTGCCGGCCGAAGAGGCGGCCGCCCTGGCCCTGCCGGCCGTTGCTCGGGTCGAAGCCGTTCTCCAACTGGAACAGCGCCTTCAGCCCGCCGCCGAGATCCTCGGTGCCTTTCACGCCCCAGCGGCTGCCGGCCAGATTGCCCGCGCTGCTGTTGCCGAGCATCCACGCGTTGTCCTTGCCTTGCGCATGGTTCACATAGGTGAGCGACGTGTCGATCACGCCATACAGCGTGACGCTCGACTGCGCATGCGCGACGGGCATCGCCGTGATCGACGCGAGCGAAATCAGCGAGAGGGTCGTGCGTTTCATTTTCATCTCCTTGCGCATGGGTGTGGGTTCGTGATTCGGAATGGCAGGAGACTACAGAGCCGCAATAAAACGGCAAAAATGAAATTCTTCGTTGTGGCCTGATGCCGACAGGAACATTCCCGGAAACTCACTTTTGAGGGATTTGGATTATTGAGCGGTGTGTATCAATGGATTGCCGTTTCTCGATTTTTCCATTGCGTTTTGCGCGGGGCGCGATAATTCGGCGCGATATTCGGGTGAATGCCCGCAGGCGCGATATTGTTATCGATCCGTCAAATCATTATTTAACGAATCGAATTGGCCGGCCCGGAACGAATGTGATAACCGCGCGCGATTCGCATCCGGCGGCGGTATCGACTTCGCCATCCGTCGCTGCGTCAGCGTCGCTCGCGTACCGAAACCGCGGTCACCATGTCGTTTTATATATAATAATCATTCTCATTTACAAAATGGTTGACGCCTGCGCACCCCGGAACCCGGCCATGTCCGCTGACAAGCTGTCCCTCCATCGAGAAATCGACGCCCTCCATGCCGGCCGCCACGTGTGGCTGCGCGGCTGACCACGCTGCAGGTCCGACCATACAATCGCCGCGGCCGTTACGCCGGCGCGCGGCTTCGACAGGAATCCAGATGAATCTGAAGACGAAGACCGGCGCGCGCCGCCGCTTGTTGCGCACGATCGCCGGTGCGGTGCTTGCGCTGTCCGTGGGCCTCGGCATCAGCGCTGGCGCGTCGGCACCCGCATTCGCCGCCGATGCGCCGCAGCCCGTCACGCGCGTCGCGATGCTCGTGCAGTTGCACGGCCCGAACCTGAAGGTCGACGAACGCATCGGCCAGCATCTCGGCGAACGCGGCTACGCGGTGCGCCTGATCGACGAGGCGGCCACGCCCGATGCGGCGCGCGACGCCGATCTGGTGGTGATCTCGTCGACGGTATCGTCGAAGAACGTGCGGCCCGGCTGGCGCACGCTCGACAAGCCGCTCGTGACGTGGGAAAACGACCTGCTCGACGATCTCGCGATGACGGGCAAGCGGCACGACGTCGACTTCGGCGAAACGGGCAAGGAGCGCTACCTGTGGCTCGTCAATGCGCCGCATCCGATGGCGGCCGGGCTGCCGGCCGGCGCGACGAACGCGTACGGCAAGCAGGCGCCGATGAGCTGGGGCAAGCCGGGGCTCGGCGCGATCACCATCGCGACCGTGTACGGGCAACCCGACAAGGCCGCGATCTTTGCATACGAGAAGGGCGCGACGATGGACTACGAAACGCTCGCGCCGGCGCGCCGCGTGATGTTCTTCCTCGACAACGACACGTTCACGAACCTGTCGCCGGCCGGCATCGCGCTGTTCGACGCGGCGGTGGATTGGGCGGCCGGGCGGCGCTGAGCCGCCACGCGTCGATCACGCGGCCGGCAACGGGCGCCGCCGCGACGCTGCGTCGATGAGTTGCGCCAGCGTCTGCGCGGGTTCCGACATCGTGCGCCGTGCGCGATGCACGAGCCCGATGTCGCGGTGAAACGTGTGATGCCCGAGGTCGATCGCGCGCACGCCGGCCGGCCAGCGGCGATAACCGGCGGTCTGCGGCACGATCGCGACGCCGACGCCGTTTTCGACCAGCTTGACGATCGCGTCGAGCTCGTCGAGTTCGCAGGTGTCGCGCACCGCGATGTGCATCTTGCGCAGAAAGCGGTCGACCTGGCGGCCGCCGAACGACGCGCGGTCGTAGCGCACGAACGGCTCGCGCGCGAGCAGGGCGGCCCAGTCCTTGCCTTTCACGCCGCGCGGCACGATCAGCCGGAACGGCTCCTGCGCGAGCGTCGTCCAGTGCAGGTCGCTCTGCAGCGCGAACGGCGGCCGGATGATTGCGGCCATGTCGATTTCGCCCGCATCGACCCGGTTGACCAGCTCGATCGACAGCCCGGGTATCACGCGTGTCCGGCACGCGGGATGCAGGCGATGAAACTCGGCCAGCGCGGCAGGCAGCAGCGCGCTCTGCACCGATGCGATCGCGCCGATGGTCACGCGCACGGCGGCCGGCGAGCCGGGCGCGGTCGAACTCAGGTTCTCGTACAGGCCGATCAGCGCCTGCGCCTGGTCGAGCACGTGATGGCCCCGCTCGTTGAGCCGCGCCGATCGCCCTTGCCGATCGAACAGCGCGAAGCCGAGTTCGGCTTCGAGACGCTGCATTTGCGCGCTCACGGCCGCTTGCGTGAGTCCGATACGATTGCCGGCCGCGGCAAAGGTGCCTTCCCGGGCGACGGCGACGAGGGTTTTCAGCTCGCGGATCATTCATCGATTCCGTTTGTGAATCGCAAAATTATATATTGATTTAATTTTTGCTCGGCCTTGTCTAACATGGTGCGGTCCTCGCGCCACGCGAGCATTTCTTCACGAGGCCATCATGAGTCTTTCCCCGTTTCACCTGGCGATTCCGGTCTACGACCTGCCGGCCGCACGCGATTTCTACGGTCGCGTATTTGGGCTCGCGGAGGGGCGCTCGAGTGCACAGTGGGTCGACTTCGACTTTTACGGGCATCAGCTCGTGATCCACGAGCATCCGAAAACCGCATCTCAGGAAGGCGCGCATACGAATGCGGTCGACGGTCACGACGTGCCGGTGCCGCATTTCGGGATCGTGCTCGACTGGGCGAGCTGGGAAGCGCTGGCCGAACGCTTGCGCACGTTCGGCGTGACGTTCGCGATCGAGCCGTATGTACGGTTCCAGGGGCAGGTCGGCGAACAAGCGACGATGTTCCTGTTCGATCCGTGCGGCAATGCGCTCGAATTCAAGGCGTTCCGCGACATCGGCCAATTGTTCGCGAAGTAACCGGCAGCGGCGCGGCGCCGATCGAAATCGGATGAGAGAATGCAGCCGGCGGCCCGAGCGCGCAGGTGCGACGGCCAGCGCCGCACGGCATCCGTCCGTGCGCGCCGTTCTCCAAGGAACCCGTATGGACAGTCACATCGCTCCGGTGGAGCTGAAGAAAGCCTACCGTCTCCTCAATCACGGCCCGACCGTGCTCGTGTCGGCCCGCCACGACGGCGTCGACAACGTGATGGCCGCCGCCTGGGCGTGCGCGCTCGATTTCCTGCCGCCGAAGCTGACCGTCGTGCTCGACAAGTCCGCGAAGACGCGCGAACTCGTCGAGCGCAGCGGCACGTTCGTGATCCAGGTGCCGACGGCCGCGCAACTGCAGCTCACGCATGCGGTCGGCAGCCACAGCCTCGCGCAGCGGCCCGACAAGCTGCGCGAAGCGGGCGTCACGCTGTTCGACGTCGCCGGTCACGACCTGCCGTTCGTCGCCGGCTGCTCGGGATGGCTCGCGTGCCGGTTGATTCCGGAGCCGCACAATCAGCAGACCTACGATCTGTTCATCGGCGAGGTGGTCGGCGCATGGTCCGACACGCGCGTGTTCCGCGACGGCCACTGGTATTTCGAATCGGCCGACCCCGCGCTGCGCAGCCTGCACTACATCGCGGGCGGCAATTTCTATGCGATCGGCGAATCGCTGCACGTCGATCCGGACGCGCAGTAAGCGCCGGACGCACTGTCGCGGATCGGGCGCGCTTCATGCGCGCTTTTTCAATTCCGCGAGCATGAGGTTGGCGAACGCCTGCGCGACGCGCGGCAGCGTGCGCCCGCGCTTCACGACGAGCGCGATCGGCCGTACGAACGCGCGATCGTCGATCGGCTTCGCGATCAGGTCGGGCTCGGCGCGCACCTCCCGTGCGGTCGCGGGCAGGATCGTCACGCCGAGGCCGCCGCGCACCATCGCGACGGCCGTCATCATGTAGGTGGGCTCGCATGCGATATCGGGCGTGCAGCCGACCGCTTTCAGCGCGGCATCGACGACGCTGCGCACGCTCGTGCCCTGCGCGGTGAGCACGAGCGGCACGCCGGCGACGTCGGCGGTGCTCACGCGGCGCTTGCGCGCGAGCGGATGATCCTTCGGGCATACGGCGACGAGCCGGTCGGCGCCCGCGTACAGCACCTCCAGCGTCGCATCGAACGTGTCGCCGCCGGTCAGCCCGAGATCGGCTTCCTCGTTGCGCACCAGCGCGGTGACGAGGCTCGCGACGCCGTCGCGGATCTCGAAGCCCGCGCGCGGCACGTCGCGCCGGAACGACTGGATCAGCTCCGGCAGCACGCTGGACGCGAAGGTCGGCAGGCAAGCGAGCCGCACCGTGCCGCTCGTGCCTTCGCCGAGCGCGCGCGCATCGCGCAGCACGCGCTCCATGTCGTCGAGCGAGCGCTGCAACAGCGGCAGTAACTCGCGCCCGGTCTGCGTGAGGGCGACGCTGCGGCTGTTGCGGTCGAACAGGCGCGCGCCGACGATGTCCTCGAGCCGGCGAATCTGCACCGTCAGCGCCGGCTGCGACAGATGCAGCCGCGCGGCGGCGCGCGTGAAGTTGCCGGCGTGCGCGACGGTGACGAACGCGCGAATGTCGCGAAGATTCAGATCCATAATGCTTCGTGATTGCTGCGATCAAATCATTTCAATTGTGCTATCGCTGCGCCGACCTTACGCTCGTCTCCAACAAAAGACAAGGTAGGAGACACCGATGCTGCCGTTACTCGGGCTGGGCACGATCGTCGTGCTGCTGGCCGCGATTCTGTCGAAGCGGATGTCGCCGCTCGTCGCGCTGATCGTCGTGCCGATCGCCGCGTCGCTGCTCGGCGGCTTCGGGCTGCACACCAGCAAATTCGTCATCGACGGGCTGAAGGGGCTCGCGCCCGTCGTCGGGATGTTCGTGTTCGCGATCCTGTATTTCGGGACGATCACCGACGCCGGCACGCTCGATCCGATCATCGACCGGATCCTCGGCGCGGTCGGCACGCGGCCGACGCGCATCGTGATGGGCACGACGCTGCTCGCGCTGCTGATCCACCTCGACGGCTCGGGTGCCGTCTGCTTTCTCGTGACGATTCCTGCCGTGCTGCCGCTGTACGACCGATTGAAGATGGACCGGCGCGTGCTGGCCGCCGCCGTGTCGATGGCCGCGGGCATCAACTTCCTGCCGTGGACCGGGCCGATGATTCGCGCGTCCGCGTCGCTGCACCTGCCGGTGTCGGCGTTGTTCAATCCGCTGATTCCGGTGCAGGCGATCGGGCTCGTGTTCGTGTTCGGCGTCGCGTACTGGCTCGGGCGGCGCGAGGAGAAACGGCTCGGGCTGTCGCGCAACGATGCGTCGATTCCGTTGCCCAAACGCGAGCTGACGGCCGACGAGCAGGCGCTGCGCCGGCCGCGCCTGTTCTGGTTCAACCTCGTGCTGACGCTCGTCGTGCTCGGCACGATGGTCGTGATGGGCGAGAAGATTCCGCCCGCGATCATGTTCATGGTCGGGCTGTGCGTCGCGCTGATGGTGAATTACCCCGACGTCGACATGCAGCGAAAGCGCATCGACGCGCATGCGCGCGCTGCGCTGATGATGGCCGGCATCCTGCTCGCGGCCGGCGTGTTCACCGGGATCATGCAGGGCAGCGGGATGCTGAAGGCGATGGCGCAGGCGGCGGTCGGCTTCGTGCCGCCGTCGATGGCGGGCCATATCCCGGTGGCGCTCGGTCTCGCGTCGATGCCGCTCAGCATGCTGTTCGATCCCGATTCGTTCTACTTCGGCGTGCTGCCGGTGATCGCGGAAGTGGCCGGCCAGCTCGGCGTGCCGGCCGTGCAGGTCGGGCAGGCGGCGCTGCTCGGCCAGATGACGACGGGGTTCCCGGTCAGCCCGCTCACGCCCGCGACGTTCCTCGTCGTGGGCCTGTGCGGGATCGAGCTGGCCGAGCACCAGAAATTCACGTTTCCGCTGCTGTTCGGCGCGTCGATCGTGATGACGATCGCCAGCGTCGCGCTCGGCATCTTTTGATTCTTCCCGGCGGCGCATTTCGCCGGACGACGGTACGGACATGACAGCCATGCAAACTGAACGACGCGTGCGAATCGGCGCGGGCGCCGGCTACTCGGGCGACCGGATCGAGCCCGCGGTCGAACTGGCCGAACACGGGCAGCTCGACTATCTGGTGTTCGAGTGCCTGGCCGAACGCACGATCGCGATCGCGCAGCAGGCGCGCCGCAACGATCCCGCGCTTGGCTACGATCCGCTGCTCGACGCGCGGATGCAGGCGGTGCTGCCGGTCGCGGCGGCCAGGCGCGTGCGGATCGTATCGAACATGGGTGCGGCGAACCCGCGCGCGGCCGCACGGCGTACCGCGCAGATCGCGCAGTCGCTCGGCATCGCGGGACTGAAAGTCGCGGCGGTCGAAGGCGACGACGTGCTCGACGTCGTGCTGCGCGGCGCGTTCCGTTTCGAGGAATCGGGCGATGAAGTCGCCGCGTATCGCGACCGCATCGTGTCCGCGAACGCGTATCTCGGCGCCGCGCCGATCGTCGATGCGCTCGCGGCCGGCGCGGACGTCGTGCTGACCGGCCGCGTCGCCGACCCGTCGCTGTTCGCCGCGCCGCTGATCCATGCGTTCGACTGGCGGATGGACGACTGGGACACGCTCGGCCAGGCGACCGTCGTCGGCCATCTGCTCGAATGCGCGGGGCAGGTGACGGGCGGCTATTTCGCCGATCCCGGCTACAAGGACGTGCCGAATCTCGCGCGGCTCGGCTTCCCGATCGGCGAGGTCGCGGCCGACGGCTCGGTCGTGATCACGAAGGTGCCGCATGCGGGCGGCCGCGTGAGCGCGGCGACCTGCAAGGAACAACTGCTCTACGAGATTCACGACCCGTCGCGATATCTGCAGCCCGACGTCGTGGCCGATTTCACGCGCGTGGCAGTCGCCGAGGAAGCGGCCGATCGCGTGCGCGTGACGGGCGGGCGCGGCACCGCGCGGCCCGATACGCTGAAGGTGTCGGTCGCGTATGTCGACGGCTGGATCGGCGAAGGCCAGATCTCGTACGGCGGCCCGGGCGCGCTCGCCCGTGCGCGTCTTGCACTCGACATCGTTCGCGAGCGGCTCGCGCTGACCGGCGTCGCGGCGAGCGAATTGCGCTTCGACCTGATCGGCGTCGATGCGCTGTATGGCGACGCGACGCCGGCCGCGCGCGGCGAGCCGGCCGAGGTGCGCGTGCGGGTGGCCGGCCGGGCGGCGAACGCCGCCGAAGCCGCGCGGATCGGCAACGAAGTCGAGACGCTCTATACGAACGGGCCGGCCGGCGGCGGCGGCGCGTTCAAGTCGACGCGCGAGGTGATCGCCGTGCAATCGGTGCTGCTGCCGCGCGCGGCCGTGACGCCGTCGTTTTCATTCGTGGAGGCCTGATGCAACTGCGTGAACTCGCGCATGCGCGCACCGGCGACAAGGGCAATACGCTGAACGTGTCGGTCATCTGCCGCGATCCGCGTCATTACGATCATCTGCGCACGCATCTGGATGCGGAGGCGGTCAAGGCATGGCTGGCGGGCATCGTCCACGGCGACGTCGTGCGCTACGAGTTGCCGGCGCTCGGCGCATTCAACTTCGTGCTGCGCGATGCGCTCGGCGGTGGGGTGACGCGCTCGCTCGCGCTCGATGCGCACGGCAAGTCGATCAGTTCGGCGCTGCTCGCGATCGAGGTGCCGGATCCGGCGTAACGCTGGCGTAGTGCCGGGACGGGGCCGGGCGCTCACGGAATCGGGCACGCGCGGCGACAAGACCATTCATACGCACTACACAGTGAAATTCGACGACGCGTGCGGGCGTCAAGTCGTGCCGAAGGCGCTGCGCGACGGATACTGAGTCGTCGCGCGCCGGAACGGGCGGCGTTACGCCGCCCGCGCATCACACGTACAGGTAGCGTACAAGGTGGAAGAACACCGGCGCGGCGAAGCAGATCGAATCGACGCGATCGAGCATGCCGCCGTGGCCGGCGATCATCGAGCCCCAGTCCTTCGTGCCGAGCGAGCGCTTGACGGCCGACAGCACGAGCCCGCCGACGAAGCCGGCGATCACGATCGCGAGCGAGATCCCGAACGCCGCGCCGAAGCCGAACGGCGTCACGCGATACAGCGACGCGCCGCACAGCGTGGCCAGCAGGCCGCCGCCGACGAAACCCTCGATCGTCTTCGACGGCGACAACTGCGGCGCGATCTTGCGGCGTCCGAACAGTTTGCCGACCACGTACTGCAGCACGTCGCTGATCTGCACGACGAACAGGAAGAAGAACAGCAGCAGCGCGTTCTGCCCCGCGTAGTGCGGAATGTCGAGGATCAGCACGGCCGGCGCGTGGCTCAGCCCGTACACGCACACCATCAGCGCCCAGTTGATCTTCGCGTTGCGGCTCAGGAATTCGCGCGTGTCCTGCGTGAGCGCCGATACGAGCGACATCGCGAAGAACAGGTGCACGGGCACGAAGATCGAGTACATCCCGTACCAGTTGATCCCGAGCAGCAGGTACTGCACGGGGATCGCGACGAAGAACGCGATGAAGAGCGTCGTATGGTCGCTCGCCGTGGTCGGCGTGAGCGTGATGAATTCGCGCAGCGTCAGGTACGACAGCAGCGCGAACACCAGATACGTGACGTTGTTGCCGAGGCCGATCGCGATGGCCATGATCGCGATCATCGCCCACCATGCGCGGATGCGCTGGTTCAGGTTGACGATGGTCGCGCTCGTGCCGCCGCTGCGCGCGCCGAGGATCGCGCCGATCACGGTCGCGACGACGAGCACGCCCGTGACGCCCGCGACCAGTTCCCAGAAGAGGGTTCGCATGGTTGATATCCGGAAAAGGGAGGAGGGGGCGCCGCGTTCAGCCGGCCGGCCGCTGCGGCGGCGCGAGCGCGATGACCGCGTCGCGCATGCGGGCGAGGAACGTCGGCTTGTCTTCCTGAGCGCCGAGCGCTTCGTTCGCGCCGAAATGCACCTTGCAGATCAGCGGCACGGGCCAGATCGCACCCTTCGGCATGATGCGCTGCAGGTTCTCCAGATAGACGGGCGCGAGCGCGACGTCCGGGAACTCCGTTGCGAGATGGAACAGCCCGCTCTTGAACGGCTGCGGCAGCACGTCGGCGCCGCGCGTGCCTTCAGGGAAGATGATGATCGAGTGACCCTGCCGCAGCGCATCGCGCACCGGGTCGAGTGGATCACCGCCGCTTTCGCGATGACGGTCGATCAGCACGACGTTCAGCAGCTTCTGCGCGATGTGGCGCTTCAGGTCGCTGCTGTCCCAGTAGTCGCGCGCGGCGACCGGCCGCACGACTGCACGCACGTCGCGCGGCAGCGCGGCGAGGATCGCGAGCGTGTCGATGTGGCTCGTATGGTTCGAGAAATAGATCTTCTGCGTCGGCGATGGCGGCGCCTGATGCCAGACGGGATACGCGCCGGCGACGAGCCGCACGATGGACAGCAGGAAGTCGCGCTGCCAGACGTTGAGAATGTTCATCGGTGCGCCGGCTCCTGCATGCATGCCCGGCCCGCTGCGCACGCGCGGCGGACGGAACCCCGGAATGTCGGCGCGGCAGGATGCGCACCGGATCGCTCTCGTTTAGATTTTTTCAAGTTCGTGGCTGCCTGTCGCAGGTCCGCGATAATCGGACGATTCGCCGTTGCACGCTGTTGCGTCGCGGCGAATGCGCCGGTCGGCGGCGTGATAATCGGCTGTTGCACGAGTGCCCGTTTGCAGTTCGAATCGATCTCGCTGCGATCGGGCCAGCGGATTATCGCGAGTTTCGACGAAAAACGCCAGATTGGCGCCGCCGGGGCCCGGGCCGCATGCTTGACGCAGCGAGGCCGCTCGGCGACGATGAGGGCCGTTCAATCCAGGCCGGCGACGGCCGTTTCGCCGCCCGGGGCATGGCGGCGGGAAACGTATCCGATCGTGCCGCGCGAATAATACGAATACGAAACGATGAGCCTCTACGCACTCAAACCCAAATTCCAGGACCGTCTGCGCCCGTTCGCGAATTCGCTCGCCGAACGCGGCGTCACCGCCAACCAGGTCACGCTGTTCGCGGCCGGCGGCTCGATCGTCGTCGGCGCGCTCGCGGGGCTCGGCGTGTTCGCCCGCGTGCTGTTCCTGCTGATTCCGTTGTGGCTGTTCGCGCGGATGGCGCTCAATGCGATCGACGGGATGCTCGCGCGCGAGCACGGGCAGAAGAGCACGCTCGGCGCGTACCTGAACGAGCTGGGCGACATCGTGTCCGATGTCGCGCTCGTACTGCCGTTCCTCGCCATTCCCGCGTTTGCGCCGGCGGACGTCTGGCTGTTCGCGCTGACAGCGGTGATCGTCGAATGCGCGGGGCTGATCGGCCCGCTCGTCGGCGCGACGCGCCGCTACGACGGCCCGTTCGGCAAGAGCGACCGGGCGCTGGCCCTCGGCGCGTTCGCGCTGTGGATCGGCTTCGGTTTGCCGGTCGGCAGTGTCGCCGCGTGGCTGTGGCGGCTGCTGATCGTGCTGTCGATCGTGACGGCGGTGCGGCGCGTCCAGGCGGGCATTGCCGAAGCGGGCGGCTGACGGGCCGGGCGCCGGAGGGCGGCGCCACACGATTCGAACAACGAAACGAGAGAGATCGCATGAGCACACGCATGGCCCGTGAGGCTGACTTCGTCACGCACGACGGCGAAACGCTGTTCTATCGGCACTGGCCCGCGACGGGCGCACGCTGCCGCGGCGCCATCGTGCTGCTACATCGCGGGCACGAACACTCGGCGCGCGTCGCGCACCTCGTCGACGAGCTCGACCTGCCGGATTTTGCATTTTTTGCATGGGACGCGCGCGGCCACGGCCGCTCGCCGGGCGCGCGCGGCTACAGTCCGAGTGCGGCTGCGTCGGTGCGCGACCTGCAGACCTTCGTCGAGCATATTCGCGACACGCACGGCATCGCGATCGAGGAGATGGCCGTGGTCGGCCAGAGCGTCGGCGCGGTGCTCGCGGCAACCTGGGCGCACGACTATGCGCCGCCGATCCGCGCGCTCGTCGTCGCGTCGCCGGCGTTCCACATCAAGCTCTACGTGCCGTTCGCGCGGCCGGGGCTGCGGTTGATGCACAAGCTGCGCGGGCTGTTCTACGTGAACAGCTACGTGAAGCCGAAATTCCTCACGCACGATCCCGAACGGATCGCGAGCTACGCGTCCGATCCGCTGATCACGCGGCCGATCGCGGTCAACATGCTGCTCGACCTGCACGATACCGCGCAGCGGATCGTCGCTGACGCGGCCGCGATCACCGTGCCGACGCAATTGCTGATCTCGGGCGCCGACTGGGTCGTGCATCGCGGCCCGCAGGACCGCTTCTTCGAACGGCTCGGCTCGGCGCGCAAGGAGCGCGTCGTGCTGCCGGGCTTTTATCACGACACGCTCGGCGAGCGCGACCGTGCGCAGGCGCTCGCGCCGCTGCGTGCGTTCGTGCTGCGCGAGTTCGATGCGCCGAGCCCGTGCGTGTCGCTCGCCGACGCGGACCGGCGTGGCGCGTTCCACGACGAATACGCGGCGCTCGTCCGGCCGCCGGCCAACGTGTTCGCCCGTGCGTACTGGGCCCTCGCGCGCGCCGGCCTGAAAGCCGGCGGCGCGCTGTCGGACGGCATCGCGCTCGGGCTGCGGCTCGGCTTCGATTCGGGCTCGACGCTCGACTACGTGTACCGCAATCGCGCGCAGGGGCGACTCGGCGTCGGCGCGCTGATCGACCGCACGTATCTCGATTCGCCGGGCTGGGTCGGCATCCGCCAGCGCAAGGTGCATCTGCAGGAATTGATCGGCGCGGCGATCGGCCGCCTGCGCGGGCACGGCTCGCCGGTGCGGATCGTGGACATCGCGGCCGGCCACGGGCGCTACGTGCTCGACGCGATCGCGATGGCCGCCGAGCGCGACGGCGCGGCGCCCGACGACATCACGCTGCGCGACTACAGCCCGCCGAACGTCGAGGCCGGGCGCGTGCTGATCGCGCAGCGCGGCCTCGAGCCGATCGCACGCTTCGAGCGCGGCGACGCATTCGACGAGGCGTCGCTCGCGACGCTCGAGCCGCGGCCGACGCTGGCGATCGTGTCGGGGCTGTACGAGCTGTTCGGCGAGAACGCGCTGATCGAGCGCTCGCTGCGGGGGCTCGCGCAGGCCGTGCCGCCGGGCGGCTATCTCGTCTATACGGGGCAGCCGTGGCATCCGCAGCTCGAATTCATCGCGCGCGTGCTGAACAATCACCGCGGCGAGTCGACCTGGGTGATGCGCCGCCGTTCGCAGGCCGAAATGGACGAGCTCGTCGCGCGGGCGGGCTTCCGCAAGCTCGACCAGCGGATCGACGAGATGGGCATCTTCACGGTCAGCCTCGCGCAGCGGGTCGACGCGTCATGAGCGCGCTCGGCGGCGGCGCTGGCGCGGGGAGCGGGTTGGCCGAGCCGGCGGCCGGCGCGCGCGACGCGTCGTTTGCGCTGCGCGTCGGCTGGCTCGCGGCGATGGGCGCCGTATTCTTCTCGACGTACGGCTTCGCGAACTGGCTGGCCGCCCGCCGCGCCGCGGTGCCGACGTTCGCGTTCGGCTGGGAGCATGCGATCCCGTTCGTGCCGTGGACGATCGTGCCGTACTGGTCGATCGACCTGCTGTATGCGCTGTCGTTCTTCTTCTGGACGCGCCGCGACGATCTGCTCGATCACGTGAAGCGGTTGCTGACCGTGCAGCTGATTTCCGTCGCGTGCTTCATCGCGTGGCCGCTGCGCTTCGGCTTCGAACGGCCCGACGCGGGCGGCATGGCCGGTGCGCTGTTCACGCTGCTGATGGGCTTCGACAAACCGTTCAACCAGGCGCCGTCGCTGCATATCGGCTTGCTCGTCGTGCTGTGGGCCGTTTATGCGAAGCACCTGCGCGGCACGTTCGCGCGCGTCGTGCTGCATTCGTGGTTCGCGGCGATCGGCGTGTCGGTGCTGACGACCTACCAGCATCACGCGATCGACGTGCCGACCGGTGCGGCCGTCGGTTGTCTCGCCCTGTTCCTGTTTCCGCTGCGGGATGCCGCGGGCCGATTGCCGGGCGCCGACGCGTCGCCGTGCGCGGCCAGTCGCGCGCTCGCGCGCCGCTATGCGTGCGGCGCCGCGCTGGTCGCACTCGCGGCGCTGGCGTGCGTGCCGCGCGCGCCTGGCTGGGCGCTGGCGGCAGGGTGGGTCGCGCTGGCGCTCGCCTGCGTCGCCTGGGCCTACCGGCGCGGCGCGCCCAGCGCGTTTCAGAAAGATGCGCACGGGCGGTTTCCGGTTTTCATCGGCTGGCTGCTCGCGCCGACGATCGCCGGCGCGTTCGTCAATTCGCGGTTGTGGACGTTCCGGCAGCCGGCGCCGGTGCGGATCGACGAACGCGTGTCGATCGGCCGTACGCCGACGACGCGCGACATCCGGCGCCACGGCTTCACCGCGCTGGTCGACCTGACCGCCGAGATGCCGCGCTGGGCCGCGGCCGATGCATCGTTCGCGTATGCGTGCGTGCCGCAGCTCGACCTCGTCGCGCCGACGGCGGCGCAGCTCGCGCGGGCCGTCGCGGCGCTCGAACGCCTGCATGGCGAAGGGCGCGACGTGCTGGTCTGCTGCGCACTCGGCTACGGGCGCAGCGTGCTGTGCGCGGCTGCCTGGCTCGCGGCGCGGCGCGGGCTGACGAATGCGCGCGACGCGCTGGCCGCGGTGCGCGCGGTCCGGCCGCATGCGGTGTGGTCGGAGGAGGGCGTGGCCGTGCTGCAGCAGTGGATCGATCGCCGTTGCGACGGGGGGGACGGGTGATGCGCGATCCGTGCGCTCCGTTCAGGATTGCCGCCGCGCGCGGCGCGCTCGATGCGGGCGTGTGGGCGATCGCGGCCGCGCTGGCTGCGGCCGGCGCGGGCGGGGGGATCGCGGCGGGCTGGCCGCCGGCGACGCTCGCCCGCGCGCTGCTGGCCGCCGTCAGCACGGGATCGGGGATCGCGGCGCTGTGGTACGCGGTGCGCATCGAGATCGATCGGCGGCTGTTCGCCGCGTTGGCGCGGGCGGCGGGAAGTCATGCATCGGTCGACGATGGGCTCGCGGCGCTCGACCGCACGCTCGTCGATCTGGGCTGGATCGACGCAGCGAAGGCCGGGCGCACGCTCGACGCGCGCGTGCGCGGTGCGGTCCGGCTGTGCCGGGTTGCCGTGCTCGTCGCGGTCGTGCAGTGGATCGTCGTCGGGATCGCGATCGCGGGGTGGCCGATCGGCTAGCGATGCGTGCCAGGCGTCATGCGGGCGCGGAGCGCCGCGACCGCATTCGCTTGGCTTCGTACATCGCCCGATCCGCCCGCTCGATCAGCGCATTCATGTCGGTGCCGTCTTCCGGCGGCGTCGCGATCCCGATCCCGATGCCGACGCCGAGCCGCAGCGCATGTCCGTCGAATCGGAACGATTTGCCGACCTGCCGCGCAAGCCGTGTGCTTCGCCCATGCGCGGAGGACAGGGTGGTGGGGTCGACGATTTGATCCAGGTCAGTTTTCCACGAAGAAAATCCGTCGCGCGGCGCGTGCTTGCGGTAGCATACGCGCCGCCCGCGGCAGCGTGTTCCGCGCGGTCTGCAAGGATCGCGGCCGAGGCCCGGCGAGCCGTCCCGCGCCGGCAATATGCCGGTCCGGCCGTCCGACGGGCAACGGCGCAATTCTTGCCATTCACGCTTCCTGCGCAACATTTCCGACCGAATTGAGGTTTTTTCGCTTCTCAGTCGCGAATCGCGGTGAGTTTCGTTCTATTTTTGAGATAGTGTGACGAATGGGCGGGCGCCGGTGCCAGGCGCTTCGCCACGCGACGAACGGATCATTGAAGAATCCGCCGCGTCGTTCCGATAAATCAATCAGGCCATATCCGCGTTACACGACGCGCAACATATATGAGGGGAAGCAGAGGGGATGCGCACTCACGGGCATAGCTGCTTTGCGCGCGTCGATTTCGACGCGCAGGATGACCGGACGATCGTGACGCAGCGGAGCGGCGCATGAAGCCGGCCGTGTCGCTGTTCGTCCTGGCGGCCGCGATGACCGGCGCTTTCCACGCGGCCGTGCTGTCTGCCGCGCCGATGCCGGCCGCCCCCGCCGCCGCTTCGGCGGTCGCTGGCGGTCAGGCGGCGGCGCCCGATGCAGCGCCGGCCGCGGTGCCCGCGGCGGCGCCGACGGCGGCCAGCGCGTCGGCCGCCGGCCTGCCGGCGACGACCGTGCATGTGCCGTTCGCGTCGCTCGGCGCGTTCGATCCGCTCCGCCTGCGCGGCGCCGACGACGCTCGCACGATCAACGCCGGCGTGCGGCTCGATCGCGTGATCACGGGCGCGCGGTTGCGCCTGACCTACGCGTATTCGCCGTCGCTGGTGTTCCCGCTGTCGCACCTGAAGGTGTCGATGAACGGCGAGGTGATCGCGACCGTCCCGTTCGACGCCGCGCGCGCGGGCCGCACGGTGACGCAGGAGATCCCGATCGATCCGCGCTACTTTTCCGATTTCAACCAGATCGGCCTGCGCCTGATCGCGCACTACACGCTCGATCACTGCGAGGATCCGGCGAACTCGGCGCTGTGGGCCGACGTGAGCCCGACGAGCGAGTTGATCCTCGACGAATCGCCGGTGCGCTTGCCGAACGATCTCGCGCTGCTGCCCGCGCCGTTCTTCGACCGGCGCGACAACGGCCGCGTACGGCTGCCGTTCGTGCTGCCGGCCACGCCCGATTCGGCGACGCTGCGCAGCGCGGGCGTGCTCGCGTCGTGGTTCGGCGCGCTGGCCGACTACCGGCATGCGCGCTTCCCGGTGTCGGCGGCGCTGCCGGCCGACGATCAGGCCGTCGTGGTCGGCACGGCCACGACGCTGCCGGCCGGTCTCGCGCTGCCGCCGGTGGGCGGCCCGCTGCTCGCGGTCGCCGACAACCCGGCCGCGCCGGGCCGCAAGCTGCTGGTCGTCACGGGCCGCACGGCGGCCGAGGTCGACGACGCGGTCGCGACGCTCGTGCTCGGCCGCGCGGCGCTGTCGGGACCGGTGGCGACGGTCGCGCACGTCGATCTCGGCGCGCCGCGCAAGCCGTACGACGCGCCGCGCTGGCTGCCGGTGAATCGGCCGATCGCGTTCCGCGAACTCGTGAACGACCCGCGCCAGCTGGAAGTGCGCGGCACGACGCCCGACGCGATCCGGCTGAACCTGCGCGTGCCGGCCGATCTGCATTCGTGGAACGGCGCGGGCGTGCCGATCACGCTGCGCTACCGCTATACGGCGCCGACCGTGCAGGACAATTCGACGCTCGCGGTCGAGATCAACGATCAGCTCGTGAAGTCTTACCGGCTCGGGCCGGCTCATGCGGAGGACGCGCACGGTCGCATGCAGCTGCCGCTGCTGGCGGTGCCGGAAGGGCGCGTGACGAGCGACGTCGACATTCCCGCGTTCCGCGTCGGCAGCGGCAATCAGCTGCAGTTCCGCTTCACGCTCGATTCGCAGAAGACGGGCCTGTGTTCGAGCACGGCCACCGAGCCGCAGCGCGCGGCGATCGATCCCGATTCGACGATCGACTTCTCGCACTTCGTCCATTACGCGCAATTGCCGAATCTCGCGTTCTTCGCGAACAGCGGCTTCCCGTTCACGCGCTTCGCGGACCTGTCGCAAACGGCTGTCGTGATGCCCGACCGGCCGTCGCCGCAGGAGCTCGAGGCCTACCTGACGATGCTCGGCCACATGGGCGAATGGACCGGCTTTCCGGCGCTGCGCGTGCAGGTCGCGCGGCCCGGCGACGTCGCCGCGCTGTCGGGGCATAAGGATCTGCTCGTGATCGACGGCTCGCCGGCGTCGCCGCTGCTCGCGCACTGGGGCGCGGCGCTGCCGCTCGCGATCGGCGAGCGGGGCGGCGCGGGTGGCGCGGGCGCGACGCGCGTCGCGTTCACGGTGAAGGAGCGCTGGCGCAACGGCGTAGGCGTCGCCGACGGCGGCGCGCACGTCGAACAGACCGGCCCGCTCGCGGCGCTCGCCGGGTTCGAGCTGCCGGGCAGCCGCGGCCGCAGCGTCGTCGCGCTGACGGCGACCGACCAGCGGCGCCTCGGCGATCTGCTCGACGTGTTCGAGAACGCCGGGCTCGTGTCGCAGTTGCAGGGCGACCTCGCGCTGGTGCGGCCAGGGCAGGTCGACAGCTTGCGGGTCGGCGAGCCGTACGTGGTCGGCTTCGTGCCGTGGTATGCGCGCGTGTGGACGCAGGCGGCGCGGCATCCGGTCGTGCTCGGCGCGGTCGGTGTCGTCGCGGGGCTGCTGCTCGCGCTCGGCGTGTTCAGCGTGCTGCAGCGAATCGCCGCGCGTCGACGGGGGATGTAACGGATGGCGCGGGCAATGACGAAGCGACGGGCAACGCAGCCGGCGCGGCGTGCCGGCGCGACGCTCGCGCTGGCGGTTGCGGTGACGTGCGCGGCGGCTGGCATGGCCACGCGCGCGCACGCCGCGGGGGCCGGCGCAGCCGATGCGGCGGGCGCGGGATGCGGCGCGGCGTGGCCGCGCTGGGAGGCGTTCAAGCGCGATTTCGTCTCGGCGGACGGCCGCGTGATCGATGTCGGCTCGGCCGATTCGCGCACGGTATCGGAGGGGCAGGCGTATGGACTTTTCTTCGCGCTGGTCGCGAACGACCGGCGCATGTTCGACACGATCCTCGCATGGACCGAGAACAACCTCGCGCAGGGCGACCTGAGCGCGCATCTGCCGGCGTGGCTGTGGGGCCGCGCGCCCGACGGCGCGTGGCGCGTGCTCGACGCGAACGCGGCGTCGGACGCCGATCTGTGGATCGCGTATGCGCTCGTCGAGGCCGGACGGCTGTGGCACGAGCGCAGCTATACGGCGCGCGGCGCGCTGCTCGCGAAGCGCGTGCTCGACGCCGAGACGGCGACCGTGCCGGGCCTCGGCCTCACGCTGCTGCCGGGGCCGACCGGGTTCAAGCTGGCCAACGGCCAATGGCGCGTGAATCCGAGCTATTCGCCGCCGCAAGTGATCCGCGCGCTCGGCGCGCGGCTGCCCGACGACCGTCGCTGGGCCGCGCTGGCATCCAGCACCGGACGCGTGCTGCTCGACACCGCGCCGAAGGGCTTCTCGCCCGACTGGGCGTTGTATCGCGCGGGCAAGGGTTTCGGGCCCGATCCGGACACGCAGGCGCAGAGCGCTTACAACGCGATCCGCGTGTACTTGTGGGCCGGCATGCTGGACCGTGCCGATCCGCTCGCCGCGCCGCTGCTCGCGCGCTTCGCGCCGTTCGCCGACCATATCGCCGCGCACGGCGCGCCGCCGGAGCGGGTCGATACGACGACGGGCGTCGCGGGGCCGAACGACGGCAACGGCGGATTCTCCGCGGCGGCCGTGCCGTTTCTCGACGCACGCGGCCAGCACGCGCTCGCGGATGCGCAGGCAGCCCGCGTCGACACGCTCGCGCGCCAGTCGGCGCCCGGCTATTACACCAGCGTGCTGACGCTGTTCGGCCTCGGCTGGCGCGACGGCCGCTACCGGTTCGGGGCGGACGGCACGCTCGACACCCGCTGGGGAGGCCGTTCGTGCGCCGCCCGCTGAAGTGCGCCGTGCCTCACGTCGCGGGATTCGCGTGGCTCGCGTCGTCGGTGTGCGCGGCGGCGCCGGGCGTGGCGTCGGGCGCGGCGATGGCGAACCCCGCGGCACCGGCGGCCTCGGCTGCGGCCGATGCGCGGCGCGAGCTCGATACCGCGCGGATGTGGGGCATCAAGCATCGCGACGATCTCGCCCGCGATGCGCTGCGCAAGGGCCTGCTGATCGCGCCGGGCGATCCCGAGCTGCTGGCCGAACAGGTGCGCGTGCTGCTGCGGCTCGGCGACGCGAAAGGCGCGCAGGCCTCGCTGGCGCGGCTGCAGGCGCAGGCACCGAATGCGCCTGCGACGCGGCGGGTGGCCGACGAATACCGCGTCGCGACGAGCGGGCGCGGCGAGATGGCGCAGATCCGGCTGCTCGCGCGCAGCGGCCGCGCCGACGAGGCGGCCCGGCGGATCGTCGCGCTGTTTCCGAACGGCGCGCCGGCGGGGGCGCTCGGCGCCGAGTATTACCAGATCGTGTCGAATGCGCCGGGCGGGCGCGCGCCGGCGATCGCCGCGCTGCGCCGCGCGGTCGCCGCCGATCCGCGCGACACGAGCGCATCGGTCGCGCTCGCGCGGCTGTTGAACCAGCGCGACGACACGCGCGCGGAAGCGAACCGGATCGCAGCGTCGCTCGCGAAACGCGCTGACGCGGACCATACGGAAGCGATGGCGCTGTGGCGGCGCGTGCTGCAGTCGGCCGGCAGCGACCCGGCGTATCTCGATGCGCTGCAGGCCTATCTCGCGCTCGCACCGGACGACACCGAATTCCGCGATCGCGCCGCCGGCCTCGAGCGGCAGCGCGATGCGCAGCGCCGGCTCGAACGCGATCCCGACTACATCGCGCAGCAGCGCGGGTTGCAGGCGCTCGCGCACGGCGACCTGGCCGCCGCTGATCCGCTGCTCGCGCGCGCCGCGCGCTCGCGCCCGGACGACGCCGATGCGCTGGGCGGGCTCGGCTTGCTGCGTCTGCGCGAAGGGCGGCACGACGAAGCGCGCGCGCTGTTCGCGCGGGCCGCGACGCGTGCGACCGACCAACGCGGCAAATGGCTGGGCCTCGCGCGTACCGCGCAGTTCTGGGGGCTGCTCGCCCAAGGCCGCGAAGCGGCCAGCGCGGGCCGCCCGAAGGATGCCGAACGCGCCGCACGTGCGGCGCTCGCGATGCAGCCGGACAACCCGGACGCGAAGCTGCAGCTCGCCGATGCGCTGCTCGCGCAGCGCGACTGGGCGCAGGCGGAGCCGCTGCTGCGCGGCTTGCTGGCCGCACGCTCGCCGAGCCTGTCGGCCGTGCGCGACACGGCCACGCTGTATGAGAACACCGGCCGTGCGGACCGGATCGGCCCGCTGCTCGACGCGTTGCAAGGGCGCGTGACGGGCACCGACGATCGCCGCGCGCTCGACGGCCTGCGCGGCGACCTGCTCGCGAAGGAGGCGCGTGCGCTGGCCGACAAGGGCGCACGCGGGCCGGCCGCGCAACGCTACGAGGCGGCCGTGCGCGCGGCGCCCGACGTGCCGTGGACGCGCTTCGCGCTCGCGCGCCTCTATCGCGACATGGGGCTGCCGCAGCTCGGCCGCACCGTGATGGACGACGGGCTCGCACGGAGCGACACGCCCGAGATGCGCTACGCGAGCGCGCTGTACCGCAACTCGCTCGACGATGTCGCGGGCGCGCAGGCCGCGCTCGCGCCGATCGACGATGCGCACCGTTCGGACGGCATGCGCGCGCTGGCGCGCAAGCTCGATGCCGAAAGCGCGCTGGCCGACGCGCGCGGCGCGCATGCCCGCGGCGACCGCGCGGCATTCGCCGCCACGCTCGCGCACGCGCAGGCGAGCGCGCCGGACGATCCCGACATGCTCGCCGCGATCGGCGCGCAGTGGATCGACGCGGGCGAACCCGAGCGCGGCCTCGCGCCGCTGCACGACTGGATCGCCGCGCATCCGCGCGAAGCCGACGCGGACGTGCGGCTGCGCTACGGCGACCTGCTCGGCAGCGCCGGGCGCGACGATGCGCTCGCCGCGTGGCTCGACACGCTGCGCCGCGACCCGGCGCTGACGCCCGTGCAGACGGCGCGGCTCGAGGATCAGTCGCTGCGGCTCGTGTTGCGGCAGACCGACGATGCGATCGCGCGACAGGACTATGCACGGGCGCGCATGCTGCTCGATCGCGCGAGCCCGGCTGGCCGGGCGGACAAGCGTTACGCGCTCGAACTCGCCGATCTCGAACGCGCGCAGGGCCATTACGGCGCCGCGCGCGAGGCGCTCGGGCCGGTCGTGGCGCACACGCCGGACGACGCCGATACGCAGCTCGCGCTCGCGCGGATCGACGAGGACAGCGGCAACCGTGCCGCCGCGCGCGAGCGCGTGCTGGCCGTGCTGGCGCGCACGCCGGACGACGACGTCGACACGCAACTGTCGGCCGTGCGCCGCCTGAACGCGCTGCGTAGCCCGGACGACGCCGCGCCGGTGACCGAGCGGCTGCAGGCCGCGTATCCGACCCGCGCCGACGTGACGGTCGCGGCCGGGCGCGTGGCCGAGACGCAGGGCCGCTATGACGACGCGGCGTCGCTGTACCGGCTGTCGCGGTCGCAGGAACGCACGACGGGCGTGAGTCCGGGCCGCGACGGGCTCACGCCCGCGCAGGCCGCGATCGCGGAACTCGAGCAGCGGCGCAATCCCGAGATCGAGACCGGCTGGATGCCCGCATACAAATCGGGCGACGAAGGCATCTCGTCGTATCGCGCGCAGCAGGTGCCGATCTACCTGCAGATGCCGATCCGCTACGACGGGCACGTGTTCGCGCAGATAGACACCGTGCATCTCGACCCTGGCACGCTGGACACGAGCGATCCGGACGCGTATCCGCTGAAGACGTTCGGCACCTATGCGGCGCTCAGGGCACGGACGAATCCGCCGGCCCCCGCGCTGCTCGCGAATCCGCCGGGCTCGCTGCACCAGTCGACGACGGGCGTCGCGCTCGGCGCCGGCTATCTGTCGGATGCGTGGCGCGTCGATCTCGGCACGTCGCCGCTCGGCTTTCCGGTGCATTACCTCGTCGGCGGCGTGCGCTATCGCTTCGACGCGGGCCCCGCGAGCTTCTCCGTGAATGCATCACGGCGGCCGGAAACGAGCAGCGTGCTGTCGTACGCGGGGATGCGCGACCCGTGGACGGGCGCGGTGTGGGGCGGCGTGCGCCGCGACGGCGTGAGCCTGCGCGCGTCGGTCGACGTCGGCCGCACGAACCTGTTCGCGGAACTCGGTGCGGGCGTGCTGTCCGGCCGCAACGTCGAACGCAATGCGGAAGCCACGCTGCGCACCGGCTTCACGGTGCCCGTGTACGAGCGTGCGACGATGAAGGTCAGCACCGGGCTCATCGGCAATGCGTGGCACTACGCGCAGAACCTGCGCTACTACACGTACGGGCAGGGCGGTTACTACAGTCCGCAGCGCTATCTGTCGCTCGGCGTGCCGATCGAATGGGCGGGGCGGCACGATGCGCTGTCGTGGGACCTGACCGTCACGGGTGGGATCTCGAACAGCTACGAGAAGGATTCGCTGTATTACCCGACGTTCTCCGATCAGCGCGCCGCGCAGGTGGCGGCCGGGTTCGTGTACGCGGGCAGTTCGACGCGCGGCGTGTCGTTCTCGTACGGCGTGAACGGCATCGTCGAATATCGCGTGAACCCGCACCTGAGCGTTGGCGCGCAGTTGCACGTCGACCGGTCGCACGACTATGCGCCGAGCTCGGCGCTCGTCTACCTGCGCTACGCGTTCGCCGCACGCGCACCGCGCAACTGGCTCGTGACGCCGACGCCCGTGCGGCTTTATTCGGATTACTAGGGGAACGTCGTGAATACGGAATTCGATGCCACCCGCTCCGCGCCCGGCGCCACCGGCCTGGCCGACCGCCTGCGTGCGCTGTTGCGCGTGGGGCCGGGGGGCGGCCGCGCCGGCGCATTGAGCCGGCTCGCGATCGACGGTTTGCCCGACACGTGGACGCAACTGGAAGCCGGCGGCCTTTATGCGATCTACGCGGCCGGCGGCACGCCGGCATGCGATGCGCTCGTATGGGAAAGCGCGCGCCAGGCGCGCACGCGCGACGTCACGATCGTATTGGCGCGCGATCCGGCGCGCGTCGCCGCGCACATGGCATCGCTCGGTTTCGCGGGAGGCGCGCAGCCGGCCGGCTGGCCGCGCAACCTGAACGTGCTGGCGATGCCGGCGGCGGCCCAGCCGGCCGACGACGGCGCCGACGCCGGCTTGGCCGGCAACGCGCCGCGCCGCGCGGCGCCGGGCGCGTTCGCGCGGCTGACCGGCGGCTTGCGCGCGATGAAGCGCTACGGGCTGCATGCGCGTTCGCTGTATTTTGTCGAAGGCGCACAGCGCTGGTTCAGCTGGGACGATCCGGCCGCGCTCGCGGACGAAGCGTACGCACTGGCCGACTGGTGCCGCGCGCGCCGGATCGCGCTCGTGCTTTTGCTCGACCCGGAAGCGACCCGTGCGGGCGGCGCCGCCCGCGCCGACGATGCGCCGCTCGTGCGCGATGCGGATCGCACGCAGCGCGGCGACTTCCACGGTATCTGCTCGGGCGTCGCGCAGTTGCAGCGCACGCACGGCGAGCTGCTGTGGGTCGTCGATTTCTGGCGCGCGGGCGACACGCTCGCAGCCGGCGAGGTGCGGCCGCTGCGCTTCGCGCCGGGCGGCCGGCTGTCGGCGAACGTCGATGGCGGCGCGACCGAACCGGCGCGGCGGATGAAGCTCGCGCACGACGAGGATCGCGTGGTGGTCAGCCGCGCGGTGCTCGACGGTGCGAGCCGCGTGCCGGACGGCTGGGAAATCGTCGACGATAACGCGGCCGTCGTCGCCGCGTGCGCGCATGCGCAGGCCGCCACCGCGGTGCTCGCGTTCCGTTCGCATCCGCAACTCGAAGCGCTGTGCGCGGACGTGCACGCGCTGCGCCGGCAGTGCGGCGGCGCGCTGAAGATCGCGGTCGTCGAGCGCGGCGAGGTGCTGCGCCAGCAGTTCGAGGTGCTCGTGCTGAGCGTCGGCGCGAACCGCGTCGTCGCGCGCGATCTGCCCGCCTCGCGGATGCAGGCCGCCGTGCACGCGCTGCACGGCCAGCTTTACGCGCGGCCCGTCGCGGCCGACTACCGCGCGGCGCTCGCGGCCGCGCTCGGCGATTCGGTGCTCGGCTATCTGCCGGTCGGCGCGTTCTGCCAGCGGGTTCGCGCGGTGCTCGACCGCGGCGCGGTGCTCGCGCTGCCGCATACGCTCGCGAAGCTCACGCTGTTGCCGGGCGTGTCGCACGTCGACGCGCTGCGACACTGCCGGCCGCGCCGCACGGGCGACATCGTGACGGCCGATGCCGGACACCTGTTCGTGTTCCTGTTCGCGTGCGAGCCGGTCGACGCCGACGATGCGCTCGCGCGGATCTTCGACGTGCCGGTCGATACGCTGTCCGACCGCGTCGTATGCCTCGGACAGGGCAGCATCGACACCGAGCTCGACGCGCTGATGGCCGAGAACCGGCGTGCGCCGATCGCCGACTACAGCGACCTGTTCGCGGCGACGCAGCCGGCGGGCGGCGCGCGCGCCGCTCGCGGCGCGGCGTTGCCCGACGCGAGCGAGGTGAGCGACGCGATCGATGCGATCGATACCGTCGTCGCGCTCGACGCGATGGGCGTGCCGCAGGCGTCCGCGCCCGCGCCCGCGCCCGCCGTCGCCCCCGCGGCGCCGGACCCCGTCGTTCCCGCCGCGCGTGCGCGCGGCGCCGTCCGCAGCGCGATGCCGCTGCGCAAGCAGGAGGACGCATGATCGCCGACCTCGTCATCGGCTTCGTCGTCGGTATCGCGATTGCGGTGCCTGTATGGATCGTCGCGCAGCACCTCGGCATCGGCCGCGGCTTTTCCGCGCCGCGCGGCATCGACCGGCGCGACGCGGTACCGTGCGAGCTCGTGCCTGTCGTGCTGCGCGGCCGCCTGCTGCCGGGCGCCAGCGGCGATGATCGCGACAACCGCGACAACCGCGACAGCGAGGCGGCACGATGAAGACGATCGCCGTTACTTCGACGACGGGCGGCGCGGGCCGCACGACGCTCGCCGCCGCGCTCGCGGTGCTGCTCGCGCGCCGCGGCCGGCCGGTCGTCGCCGTCGAATTCGATGCACAGAACCTGATGGGCGCGGCGCTCGGCCTCGACACGCTGGCCGAACACGGTCTCGCGCACAGCCTGCTGGGCGGCGCCGAGCCGTGGCACGCGCACACGTGGCGCAACACCGACGGCGTGCTGTTCGTGCCGTACGGGCAGGTCGATGCGGCCGGGGCTGCCGCGTGCGATGCGCGGCTCGCGGCCGATCCGGCCTGGCTGTCGCGCGCGCTCGATGAGATCGCGTTGCCGCCCGACGGCGTCGTGCTGATCGACACCGCCCGTTATCCGTCGCCGCAGGCCGGGCAGGCGATCCGGTGCGCGGACCTGACGCTCGTCGTCGTGCCGCCCGAGCCGGCCGCCTGCGCGACGACGGCCGCACGGCTCGGCGCGTTGCGGGCCGGCCGTGGCGAACTGCAGATCGTCGTGAACCGGCTGAACCCGGCGCGCGACATGCAGCGCGATGCGCTGGCGATGCTGCGCGCGGTCGCGGGGCCGGCATCGATGCTCGAGCAGCGCATCCACGTCGACGCGGCGGTGCCCGAAGCGCTCGCGCGCGGCAGCTGGATCTTCGACGACGCGCCCTATTCGCAGGCATCGCACGACCTGAACGGCGTCGCGAACTGGGTCGATGCATGGCTCGCGGCGGCCGTCGCGGGCCGTGCCGGAGCGGCGCGATGAAGGCCGCGCTCGCGTCGCGACTGCGCGCGTTCGGCCGCCGGGCGGCCGACTGGTGCGCGCGCGGTATCGGGCTGCCGGCGGAACGCACGCGGGTGGACTGGCTCGTGCGGCTGTTCTTCCACGCACCGCCGCCCGGCCGGCCCGATCACGTGCGCCGCTGGGTGCGCGTCGCGTTCCTGAGGCTCGCACGAGACTGGGGCGTGCTGCAGCCGCTCAGCGTGCGCGAATGGCTGTGGCGCGCGATTGTGCGCGCCCCGCGCGCGGCCGACGGCCGTCCAGCACACGATCCGCTCGCGTGGTTCGACACGTTCGTGGTACCCGTCTACGTGGCCGGGCGCGCGCTCGGGCGGCGCGTCGACGCGATGCTCGAGCGTCTGCCGTGGGCGCGCTGGGGCGGCTGGCTCGATGCGCGCGCGAACGGCGTCGGCCGGCGCCGCTGGCTCGCGCCGCTGCTGCTCGCGGCCGGCGCGGTGCTGTGGGCGGCGGCCGGGATGTCGCCGCTGATGCCCGGCGCGCAGTTCGCGTTCTTCGCGATCGTCGCGGTGCTCGCGCTCGCGCTGCGCCGGCTGCCCGGCCACCTGCCGACCCTCGCGCTCGCGTCGCTCGCGCTGCTGGCGGCCGTGCGCTACGTGTGGTGGCGCACGACCCAGACGCTCGACTTTCGCGGCCCGGTCGAAGCCGTCGCCGGCTATCTGCTGTACGGCGCCGAAGCCTATACGTGGATGATCCTGCTGCTCGGCTTCGTACAGACCGCGTGGCCGCTCGACCGGCCGATCGTGCCGCTGCCCGACGATCCGGACACCTGGCCGACCGTCGACGTCTATATCCCGACCTACAACGAGCCGCTGTCGGTCGTGAAGCCGACGGTGTTCGCCGCGCAGAGCATCGACTGGCCGAGCGCGAAGCTGCGCGTGTACCTGCTCGACGACGGCCGGCGTCCGGCGTTCGCGGCATTCGCGGCCGAGGCCGGCATCGACTATCTGACGCGCGACGACAACCGCCACGCGAAGGCCGGCAACATCAACCGTGCGCTGCCGCAAACGCACGGCGAGTACATCGCGATCTTCGACTGCGATCACGTGCCGACGCGCTCGTTCCTGCAGACGACGATGGGCGTGTTCCTGCGCGATCCGAAGTGCGCGCTCGTGCAGACGCCGCACCATTTCTTCTCGCCCGATCCGTTCGAGCGCAACCTCGGCACGTTCCGCGAGGTGCCGAACGAGGGCAACCTGTTCTACGGCCTCGTGCAGTCGGGCAACGACCTGTGGAACGCGACGTTCTTCTGCGGATCGTGCGCGGTGCTCAAGCGCAGCGCGCTGGAAGAGGTCGGCGGCGTCGCGGTCGAGACCGTGACCGAGGATGCGCATACGGCGCTCAAGCTGCATCGGCGCGGCTACACGTCGGCGTACCTGCCGACCGTGCAGGCGGCCGGCCTCGCGACCGAGAGCCTCGCCGGCCACGTGAAGCAGCGCACGCGCTGGGCGCGCGGGATGGCGCAGATCTTCCGCATCGACAACCCGTTCCTCGGGCGCGGGCTCGGCCTGATCCAGCGAATCTGCTACGGCAACGCGATGCTGCATTTCTTCTACGGGATTCCGCGGTTGGTATTCCTGACGATCCCGCTCGCATACCTGTTCTTCCACCTGTACTTCATCAACGCGTCGTCGCTCGCGCTCGCGAGCTACGTGATCCCGTATCTCGTGCTCGCGAACATCGCGAATTCGCGGATGCAGGGGCGCTACCGGCATTCGTTCTGGGCCGAGGTTTACGAATCGGTGCTCGCGTGGTACATCGCGCTGCCGACCACCGTCGCGTTCTTCAGCCCGAAGCACGGCAAGTTCAACGTGACCGACAAGGGCGGCAAGATCGACGAAGGTTACGTCGACTGGTCGACGTCGAAGCCGTATCTCGTGTTGTTCGCGCTGAACGTGCTCGCGATCGTCGCCGGCCTGTGGCGGCTCGTGACCGAGCAGGGCGACGAGGCGTCGACGATCCTGATCACGCTCGGCTGGACCGTGTACAACCTCGCGATGCTCGGCGCGGCGCTGGCCGTCGCGCGCGAGACGAAGCAGGTGCGCGTCACGCACCGGATCGCGATGCGGGTGCCGGCGATGCTGCTGCTCGCCGACGGCTCGACCGCCGCATGCTTCACGAGCGACTACTCGACCGGTGGCCTCGGCCTCGAAGCGGTGCCGGGGCTGCCGCTCGCCGTCGGCGACACGCTGACGGTGTGCGTGACGCGCGGCGACCGCGCGTTTCCGTTCCCGGTGCGCGTGACCCGTGCGACGCCGACCCACGTCGGCGTGAGCTTCGAGGAACTGACGCTCGAGCAGGAGCGCCAGCTCGTGCAATGCACGTTCGGCCGCGCGGATGCGTGGCTCGACTGGCACGAAGGCGCGCGGCCCGACACGCCGCTCGGCGGACTCAAGGAAGTGCTTCGGATCGGGCTGGACGGCTATGTACGGATGTGGAAGGGTGCGGCGCGCGGCCTGCAGGCCATGCTCGCGCCGAAACTCGATCGCGCGCGCGACTGACGCGGCACGCATCATGGAGTGGGTTAGATGACGTTCTGGAATCTGTATTTCATCCTGAAGTTCGCGCTGTTCGCGACCGGGCACCTGCAGCCGTTCTGGCTCGCGAACCTCGCGTTCGCGGTGGCGCTGGCGGCGAGCGCGCCGCTGCGGTCGCGCGCGTGGCGCATCGTCCGGCAGGTCGCGGCGATCGCGATCGCGGTGCCGCTGCTCGCGCGCGAGCTGCATGCGCCCCCGCTCGCCCGTCTCGCGGAGGCCGCGCGCGAGGTCAGCACGTTCCGCCTCGACTACTGGATGGAGCTGTTGCCGCGCTTGTTGCCGCCCGTGCTGGCGCTGACGATCGTCGGCGTGCTGATCGTCTATTTCATCGTCAACCGCTGGCTGCGCGTCGCGACGTTCGTGGTGGTCGCGCTGGTCGCGATGCCGCTGTGGCAGGCCGGGCTGATGGCGCGCGTCGCCGCGCCGGCCCAGCAGCAGGCGAGCGCGGAGGGCGCCACCCGCGTCGACCAGCCCGAGGATCGCAACGCGGCGCTCGCGACGTTCCGCACGCAGGAGTCGCAGCGGCAGGTCGCGTTCGGCCATCTCGGCAGCGATCCGGCCGCGCAGTTCGACGTGATCGTGCTGCACATCTGCTCGCTGTCGTGGGACGACCTCGATGCGGCAAAGGTGCGCAACCATCCGATGCTGAGCCACTTCGACTACCTGTTCACGAACTTCAGCACGGCCGCGAGCTACAGCGGCCCGGCGGCAATCCGCGTGCTGCGCGCGAGCTGCGGGCAGGAAGCGCATGCGGACCTGTACAAGCCCGCGCCGCAGCAGTGCCACCTGTTCTCGCAACTGGCGGGCGCCGGCTACACGGTGCAGTCGCTGCTGAACCACGACGGCCATTTCGACAATTTCCTGCAGGTGATCCACGACAACATCGGCGTGGCCGATGCGCCGATGATCTCGAACGCGGCCGCGCCGGTCGCGATGCACGCGTTCGACGGCTCGGCGATCAAGGAAGACTATGCGACGCTCGCCAACTGGTACGCGCAGCGCGCGGCGGTGCCGGGGCCGGTCGCGCTGTACTACAACACGATCAGCCTGCACGACGGCAACCGCGTGGTCGGCAGCGCGCTGACGAGCATCGACTCGTATCCGCAGCGCGCGACGAAGCTGATGACCGATTTCGACCGGCTCGCCGACCTGATCGCGCAATCGGGCCGCCGCGCGGTGATCGTGTTCGTGCCCGAGCACGGCGCCGCGTTGCGCGGCGACAAGAACCAGGTCGCGGGGCTGCGCGAGATTCCGACGCCGCGCATCGTGCACGGGCCGGTCGGCGTGCGGCTCGTCGGTTTCGCCGGCAATCACGGCGCGACGACCGTGATCGAGCAGCCGACCAGCTTCCTCGCGCTCGCGCAATTGCTGTCGAACCTCGTGTCGAACAGCCCGTTCAAGCCCGGCGCGACGCTCGCGCAATACGCGGCCGATTTGCCGCGTACGCGGATGATCGGCGAGAACGAGGGCACGGTGACGATGCAGACGGCCGCGGGTTACGCGGTCAAGACTCCGGACGGCGTATGGATCGACGAACAGTAACGATTACCGGCGAAGGCGACGACGATCGTCTGTCGCAACCGAACGACGTGATCGGCCTCGCGCGGCATCTGCCCGCGCTCGATCCCGAGCGCTACGTCGACGAACAGGCGCGCCGCGCGTTCGACGCGTCGCTCGAACGCTGGCCGACGCTCGCGAAGCTGATGGGATTGAAGCGGTAAATGCACGACGATCGGCACGACGGCCGGAATGGCTGCCGGCCGTCGTCGGTGCGTCGGGACGGGACGCTCATTGCGTCTTGCGTTCCGGCTGGCGCGTCCATTCGCTTTCTTCGCCCGGCACCTTGCCGAACGTCTGATCGGCCCACGCGGCACGTGCGGCGTCGATCTTCGCGCGTTGGCTCGACACGAAATTCCATTCGATGAACCGCTCGCCCGGCAGGTGTGCGCCGCCGAGCAGCATCACGCGTGCGCCGTGCGTGCTCGCGAGCGCGACGGTCGCGCCCGGTTCGAGCACGGCCATCGTCGCGCTCGCGAGCGGCGTGCCGTCGACGGTGAGATCGCCATCGACCAGATACACGCCGCGTTCGTCGTGCTCCGCATCGAGTGCGAGCCGTGCGCCCGGCGCGAATTCGGCCACCGCATAGAGTGTCGGCGAGAACACGGCCACCGGCGACGCGAGTCCGAACGCGGTGCCCGCGATCACGCGCACGGTCACGCCGTCGCGCGTGAACGACGGTAGCGTGTGGGCCGCGTGGTGAACGAACGCGGGCGCGGTGTCTTCATGCTCGACCGGCAGCGCGACCCAGGTCTGGATCCCGTGCACCGGCTGCTCGTGCGGCCGATCCTCGTCGGGCGAGCGCTCCGAATGCACGATGCCGCGGCCGGCCGTCATCCAGTTCACGTCGCCCGGCACGATCTTCTGCCGGAAGCCGAGGCTGTCGTGATGCATCAGCGAGCCCTCGAACAGGTAGGTGACGGTCGCGAGCCCGATGTGCGGATGCGGCAGCACGTCGATGCCGCGGCCGGCCGGCAACACGGCCGGCCCCATCTCGTCGAAGAAGATGAACGGGCCGACGAGGCGCGCCGCGCGCGCGGGCAGCACGCGCCGCACGACGAGGTTGCCGATATCGCTTTCGCGCGGCGTGAGCAGGGTCTTGATCGAGGCGGACATGGTGGGCTGGGTCGTGGTCAGGGGGAATGCGTCAGGCGATCGCCGTATCGATCGCGATCGGATGCGTGAGGATCTTGTGCACCGGGCAGGCATTCGCGATCTGCAGCAGGCGTTCGCGCTGCTCGTCGGTCAGGTCGCCGTCGAGCGTGATGCGGCGCACGATCGTGCTGCCCGCGCTGCCCGCTTCGTGCGCGAGCTTCACGTGCACTTCGTCGAGCGGCCAGCCTTTTCGTTGCGCGTACATCTTCAGCGTGATCGCGGTGCACGCACCGAGACTCGACAGCAGCAGCGCGACCGGCGTCGGCGTCGCATCGCCGCCGCCGTGCGACGCGGGTTCGTCGGCGCGCCACTGATGGACGCCATCGCTGAAGTGGACGAGGTAATCGACCGGGCCGATGCTCGCTTCGACGGACAGTTCGCTCATTGCGGTTCCAGGTGGGGAAAGGGGACGGGCCGGCCGGGCAGGCCGGGCGTTACGGTTCGAGCAGGCGCTGCAGCCGCAACTCCTCGAAATCGAGCTCCGATTCTATGCGGTGCAGCACCGCGTCGTCGACCTTGCCATCGCGATGCAGGTCGAGCAGCGCGCCGCGCGACACGCCAACCAGTTCGAGCTCGACGCGCAGCATCCGCGCGCGTACGTCCGCGGGCGCCGCTCCGTCGCGGTGCGCGCGTTCGTTGAACGCGACGCGGTTGCGGTATTCGGTCAGCAGCCGGTCGAGCGATGCACGTTCGAGGCCGGCGCCGCGCTGTTCGCGCGCATCGAGTTCGGCGAGCGCCGCGCCGAACGTGTGCGCACGCACCGCGTGCTCGGACATCGTGCGGCGCACGGCCGGGCGCAGCTTCAGCGCGCGGATCAGCGGCGCGAGCGTGCCGCCCTGCACGACGAGCGTCGCGATGATCAGCAGGAACGTGCTGAACAGGATCAGGTCGCGGCCGGGGAAGTTGGCGGGCAGCGCGATCGCGGCCGCGAGGCTCACGACGCCGCGCATGCCCGACCAGCCGAGCACGACGGCCTCGCGCCACGACCACGGCGCGTGGCCCGTGCGCGGGGCGCGCAGGCGGCCCGGCAGCCACATCGCGACGAACACCCACACCACGCGCGCGCCGATCGCGGCGGCCGTCGCCGGCAGCGCGACCCGCAGCCCGGCCATCAGCACCGCGCCTTCGTGGTTCACGCGCGCGAGGATCGCGTGCAGCGCGAGGCCGATCAGGATGAACACGAGCGCGTCGAGCACGAACACGATCGCTTCCCACGTCGCCTTCGCCTTGATCCGCATGTCGGCGTCGAACACGCGATGCTGGCGCACGCCCAGCACGAGGCCGCAGGTGACGACCGACAGCACGCCCGAGCCGTCGACGGCTTCCGCGATCCCGTAACTGCCCCATGCCATCGCGAAGGTCACGACGATGCCGAGCATCGGCTCGCGCAGGCGTTGCAGCACCCAGCACATCGCATGACCGCATGCGAGGCCGACTGCGATGCCGATCAGCGTGAGCGAGAAGAACAGGCCGGTGGCGCTCGCCGCCGTGATCGACGCGGCGAGTGCGGCCGACACGGCCATCTGGTACAGCAGCAGGCCCGACGCATCGTTGACGAGGCTTTCGCCTTCGAGCACCGCGACGAGCCGTGCGGGCAACGGGTGGCGCTGCAGGATCGCTTTCGCGGCGACCGCGTCGGGCGGCGACACGATCGCGCCGAGCGTGAAGCACGCGGCCCACGGCAGCGCGGGATTCGCCGCGTGCACGGCGAGCGCGACCGCGACGGTCGTAAACGCCACGGCCCCGAGCGCGAGCGACGCGATCGATGCGAGTTCCTGCCGGAATTCCTTCCACGCGGTGTAGAAGCCGCTCGACATCAACAGCGGCGGCAGCACTGCCGCGAGCAGCAGCGCCGGGTCCATGTCGGGCACGCGCTTGCCGGCGACGGCGACCACGCAGCCGCCGAGCAGCAGCACGACGGCCGGCGGAATCGAGATCCGCTCGGCGAGCCACGTGAGGGCGCCCGCGCCGCAGATCAACAGCAGCAGGTAATGGAACAGCTCGACGTTGGTCATGCGTGGCGGGCGGCGATGGGGCGGATCACGAAGGCTTGCGGTCGTTCGCGGCGCCGCCCGGCAGCGCGCCGAACATGTGCTGGCTGCACTTGGCATCGCGCCATGCGGTGTGCAGCCGGTGGCCGGACAGCACGCGTCGCGCGACCGGCAGGATCTGTTCGCCGGCCAGCATGCCGAGCAGGCCGACGAGCGCGATGACCGGCGGCGCGGGCGAGTTCACGCCGATCGCGCCGTAGATGACGCCGGCGAGGATGCCGGCGAGCAGCGACAAGACATACGGTTTCATGGTGCGCCTGGTGGTGGCCGAGCGGTGCCGGAGCGGCACCGTCAAAGTCTTGAAAGCGTATCGGGTTTGCGTGAAGAAAAAAAGGGCGGGCAGCCCCGAACGGGCATCCATTCGGGAATCGGATCGATTCCGTTTCTTGGGTGTTCGCGCCGTGCGTTTGCGGCTTAAATATTGCCGCGCGGATGACGATCCGGCGCCGACGCATTCCGGGCTCCTCCCGCTGTCGCGGTCGAGGCAGGCCCCTCTTTTTTCGTTCACAGGACTCCATTCGCCATGAGCAACCCGAAGCTTGAAGTACTGACGCCGCAGAACAGCCAGTTGATCTTCATCGACCAGCAGCCGCAGATGGCGTTCGGCGTGCAGTCGATCGATCGCCAGACGCTGAAGAACAACGTC